>JBBSFA010000333.1:0-4682 GCA_038239185.1 Elainellales cyanobacterium
ATTGAGGGGAAAGCAGGGCAGTGATTTTAGGCTGAAAGTTAGCCTGCAACTGCCCTAAGTAACGTAGTGCTGGATAGCCAATGCCCGCTTGTAAATCCCTAAACAAGGCTGTGCCGCAGGCAATATGGATGGCGTGAAGCTGCCTCACATTACTTGCTGCCATTACTTTTGTTTCTTCTAGACCAAAGGTCGTCAATAAGTCACTCAGTAAATTGGCATCGTTGTATTGGGTGGCAAGCTGGAGCAAAAGCTGGTGTCCAAGAGTTTGGTGGGCAGCGCGAATCTGATCGCGACCCATTGCACCTGTCATGTTGAGGGAGATCGACGACAGTTGATAGTCATATTGCTGCTGATACAGCCCTTGATTGTCAGCGATCGCCTCTGCCTGTTCGTCGTGTTGCTGCTCCATTGCTGCAAGTCGGGTAGTAATGTCCTGCTCAATTTCGGCTTTAGCGGTTTGCTCTTTTATTTGTAAGCTGGCTGCTGGATTAGTCGCTTTTTTTCTGCCCTTTTTGACCCATGCTTTGTATTTGCTGCTGCCTCGCATCTCCTGCAATGGCTCCTCGGCTGCCGTGGTGCGGCTCTGCCGTTCAGTCTCAAGGCTGCTGCTTTGGGCTTGACGACTCGCTTCATTTTGCTGAAGCTCAGTTTGCACTTGGGCAGTCGCCATCTCTGCTGAGGTTTGAGCCGCCCAGTCCGCAACATCGGTGTTAAACCCAAACCGCGCCGCCCGCTGCACTCGTGCTGCAACCTGAGCCGCTGGCATTGTGCCTAGCAATTGACGGGCAAGCTGAAGCGCTTGAGGGTCACCATGGAACTGGGTTGCCGTTGTGAGCCAATCGTTTAGCGCTTGTCCGGTCACATTTGCCCGCAGCGCAGCTCCAAGATCAACAAAAACATCTGGGGCTGTCTCTGAAAGCTGATGGTTTCCTTGCAGCAGATCGGTGAGTTGTTGTGCAGTGGGAAGAAGCCCTGTTTCGCGAGCGATCCGCTCCAAGATGGCTTGTTCAGTTGGGGTTCCACAAACTTGCATCAGAGCAATCAGGGTGGGACTGGTTGCGTTGATCTGGGGTAGGATGTAGAGCCGATGCATCAGACTCCATTGCTGATCGTCATTCTGCTCAAGTGCATATTCAGCGCAGGGTCTCATCACAGCAGGATCAGTCAGAATTAAACCGAGCGACTGCCGAAGTTCTCCGCCCTTTTCATACCACTCGAGCAGCCGATCGAGGTAAGGAATGCGATCGCCGTAAAGCAGCACCAGTCCTCTCAGTCCATTCTGCTGAAGCGGCAAAAACCTGGGAGGAATGACTTGAACTTGACCCTGAAAGTCTTCCTCTGTCTGTGCTTGCGTTGGGGGTAGCTGGAGTGCAAGCGGCTGTCGGATCGAGGGCGTTGGGGGCAACGATCGGCTGCGACCCCGAAGTTGGATGGGCGAAGTGGCTGGGTTTAAGGTTGGGTTTGCGATCGCATTACGCTGCCTGATTGGTGCTGGAGAAGTTGCTCTTTGCGGGCTGATTCTTTCCCCCATAACCTCTGCTTCTTGTTCCAACCCAGCGTCATCGTTGATTGGCGTGTCCGCCTGTTTTGGGATTTGCACCCGCCCTTGTTTTTGCTGCACTACATGCCATGCTTCATGCGGCAGGTGCTGTTCCTGCCCAGATTCAAGATGGATGTCAGTGCCCTGGGTATAGGCCACCGCCTGCAACTGGTAAGGCTTTGAGGAGTTGTAGTGAACTCTCACATCATTCATTGCCAAACCAGAGAACGCTTCAATTCGGGTTTTGAGGCGATCGGGTAATCCAGTTGGGCTGAAGCGGGTGGGTTGCGAAGGAACTGGCGTAGAAGTTACTGAATGATGCACCGGAACATGAGCAAAGTTTTGCTCTGAGCAGGAGGTTGCTTCTACAGAAATGGAAGATGGCTCTGATGCCGCTTCAGTTTGAATCACTGAGGCGTGATGCCTGATTTGAGAGGACTGCTGCGGAGAGGGCTGCTGCGAAGCCTGACGTTGAGAGAAGGAGCAGAATCGTTGAAATGACATTAACTTGCCCCTCCTCTCTAAATGTATAAGGATCGTGACTGTTCAATTCTCACACCCCTGCATGACCCAAGGCCAGCGCAGTGACCAGCATCCCAAACACCAGAAACGGCTGGGCACTTGCCTGATATTTCACATCATTTTTGATCGGGTCGCGCAGGAAGTACATATCTTGAAACGTGATTTGCGGAATGATCAGGAAGATCAGCAGCACCGCATAGAGATTTTGGTGAATTGCCAGTAAATAGGCAGCGACCCCGGACTGGAACACATCGATCATCAAGACACAGATCCAAGCCGCTGTGCCAATGCCAAACATGACGGGCAAAGATTTGAGTCCGAGCTGGCGATCGCCCTCCACGCTCTTAAAGTCATTGACGATCGCAATCCCCAGTCCCGATAGGCTATAGAACAAAGTCAGCACTACGATCGTCCAGTTCAAATCGCCAAACAGCGCATGACCCGCCCACCAGGGCAACGCAATGTAGCTAGCCCCCAGCGCGTAGCTGCTCAGCCAGCCGTTGTTCTGTTTCAGCTTCAGGGGCGGAGCCGAGTAAATATAGGACAGAAAAGAGCCGCCGATCGCCAAAGCGGTCAAAGTGGGGAAAGAATGACCTGCCCATTGATCCAGCACATAGGCAACGCTAATTCCGCCAATCAGCAGCACCCAAATTTGCACGACCGCTTGAGGCAGCGAAACTGCACCGGATGGAATCGGGCGGTAAGGCTCATTGATCGCATCTACGTCGCGATCGTAATACTCGTTTACGGTTTGGGTATAGCCTGCCAGCAAGGGGCCGGACATCATCATGCAGGCAGCCGAAATCAGGACGTTTTCTAAAGTCCAGGTATAGTTTCCGGAAGAAGCTGCGCCGCAAACTACGCCCCAGATCAAAGGAATCCAGGTGATCGGTTTCATGAGCTGCAAGCGGATCTTCCAAATCGAAGTTTCACCAGACTGCGCCCCCCTCATGCCCAAGAGCTGTCGGGCTTGGGCGTTGCGATCGGGCGGCGTTTCAGCGGCAGCGGCTTCTGATTCTGGGATAGGGTCTGGCAAAGAAGAGGAGGTTGTAGGCTCTGGCATAGCGACTTAATCGGCGGCTCTGAACATAAACGTTCTCTAGCCTATCGCTATATGCCTGCAAAATCGCTAGATCCAAACATAAGAGGCAGTTGATTAAGAGGATGTTTGAAAAGTGATAGTTGCTACCCGAACCGCCCCCTAAATCCCCCAATTCTGGGGGACTTCAAGCAAAAGCCGGGTCGAAAGTCCCCCAGAATTGAGGGGTTGGGGGGCGAATGCAGAACGCTTGATACTTTTCAAACATTCTCTAAGGCAAGTTAAAAATTCTTGACTAGAACTCGCACTATATATTGCGCTTTGTTTGTATCCTAAATTACTAACATTGCAAGCAGTAGTGCAACAATGAGAGCCTTAAGCCCAGATACGCTAGCGGTAATGACAAAGTAGCGGTAATGACAAAGCGCAACCTGCTGAATCTTGGAGTGGTGGAAATAGAACATGAGTAATCAATTAGAAGAGCGACTTGAGCAGCTCGAAACCAAAGCGGGAATCGAAGCGCATGGGATTGAGCGCGTTTTGCCGGATCAGCGATCGCATATCCGAGTCTTCGATAATTTTACCCTGTGGGCTTCCGCCAATTTAGTGCTCTCAACGCTGGCGCTCGGCTCCTTGTCAACCATCATTTTTAAGCTGGGCTTTTGGGAGAGCGTTGCAGTCATTGTCGTTTTCAACATTCTGGGCATTCTGCCTGTCGCCTTTTTTTCAACCCTGGGTCCCAAGCTAGGACTCCGACAAATGACGATTTCTCGATTTTCATTTGGTTGGGTTGGTGCCAAGATTATGGCTTTGTTCAATGTCGCAGCCTGCATTGGTTGGTCTGCCGTCAACGTGATTGTGGGAGGACAGCTTTTAACGCAAATTACGGGTGGCTTTATTCCATCCTGGTTAGGGATTGTGCTGATTGCCGCTCTCACAACTTACGTCAGTCTCTACGGCTACTCTTACGTGCATCGCTACGAGCGGTATGCCTGGTTGCCGATGCTGTTTGTGTTTGGCGCAATGTTTGTCGTATCGGCTCCTAATTTTTCTGCCGTTACATCTACTGCCACAGGCTGGGTGAAGTTCGCCAGCTTGATGTCGTTTGGCAGCACAATCTATGGGTTTGCCACGGGCTGGAGTTCCTATGCGGCTGATTACAACGTGAATCAACCCGAAAACACCAACTCTAAGCAAGTCTTCTGGCTGACCTTCCTGGGTTGTTTTATCCCAATGCTGCTGCTGGAAACCTTGGGCATTGCCTTGACTACGCTTCCGGGTGCTAGCGGCAAAATGGGTGGCGATCTGTTTGCAGTGGCTTTAAGCCCGCTGGGTGGCTTTGGGACTTTGCTGATGGGATTTTTGGCGCTGAGTATTGTTGCCAATAACATTCCGAATGATTACAGCTTAGCGCTTTCCATTCAGGTGGTTGGGGGCTGGTTCCAACGGGTGAATCGGGCAGTATGGACGGTGATTGGCTCCGTGATCTATGTGGCGATCGCCATTTTTGCGGCTAGCAACTTTGCCCATACGCTAGAAGGATTTTTGCTGCTGGTTGCTTACTGGCTGGGTCCCTGGTCG
>JBBSFA010000334.1:0-4682 GCA_038239185.1 Elainellales cyanobacterium
GATCGCCGCAATCACCGCGATTCTGGGCGGCTTGTTCGGGGATGCCGGACGGCAGATTGTGATCGAGGAGTGTCTGGTGGGGCAGGAGGCCTCAGTCTTAGCGATCACCGATGGGATCACGATTCGTCCCTTGCTGCCTGCCCAAGACCACAAGCAAATTGGCGAAGGCGATACGGGAGCCAATACGGGCGGTATGGGAGCCTATGCCCCAACGCCCGTGATGAGTGCAGAGCTGCTAGAGCGAGTGCAGCAGGAAATTTTGGAGCCAGCGATCGCCACGCTGCGACGGCGCGGCATTGACTACCGAGGGGTGCTGTATGCAGGGCTGATGATCACGCCCAATGGCGATCCCAAGGTTATTGAGTTTAATTGCCGCTTTGGCGATCCTGAAACGCAGGTGGTGCTGCCGCTGCTAGAAACTCCCCTCCATGAAGTGCTGCTGGCTTGCGCTCAACAGCGGTTGGAGTCCTTGCCGCCGCTCAGTTGGAAGACGGGAGCCGCTGCCTGTGTGGTGCTGGCGGCAGGGGGCTATCCAGAAACCTATCGTAAAGGGTTGCCGATTCAGGGGATTCGCCAAGCCGAAGCGACTGGGGCGATCGTGTTTCATGCGGGTACGAAGCTGAAGCAAGATCAACTGGTCACAGAAGGGGGACGAGTGCTAGGAGTGACGGCGATCGGGGAGACTTTTCAGGCGGCGATCGCTCAGGCTTATCGGGCAGTAGACTGTATCCAGTTTGAAGAAATGTATTACCGCAAGGACATCGGACATCGCGTGTCTTGATAGAATGAAAGGATATGTAAAATTTTATTAACTGCCTTGCTCCGATTCTTAATCTGGATTGAACTTCTGTGATTGTGCGATCGCCCCTCCTAATCGTATTGGAAAAAATTCGCGAAACAATGGCTCGCTGGTGGTCGGAGTTTACGCTCCAGACGCGCCTGATGGCGGTTGCAACGCTGGTAGTCTCCCTGATGATGAGCGGATTAACCTTCTGGGCGGTCAACACGATCCAGCAAGATGCGCGGCTGAACGACACTAGGTTTGGGCGAGATTTGGGGCTGCTGCTGGCGGCAAACGTCGCGCCGCTGGTGGGCGAACAAAACCGCACAGAGCTGGCGCGCTTTTCCCATAGCTTCTACGGCAGCACCTCCAGCGTCCGCTACATAATCTATGCCGATGAAGAAGGCGAGATTTTCTTTGGCATCCCCTATTCTGAGTCCGAGGTGCAAAACTCGCTGTCGCTTCGTCGCCGGATTCAGCTTCCCGAAAACTATGCCGCCAATGTGAATGAGCCAATGGTGCGGCAGCACATCATGCCCGATGGCGAAGTCACAGATGTATTTGTGCCGCTGAATCACAACGGCAAGTATTTAGGCGTGATGGCGATCGGCATTAATCCCAATCCCACGGTGGTCACTTCTTCCTACCTGACGCGAGATGTGACGATCGCCGTTTTCATCTCAATCTGGGTGATGGTGATTCTGGGAGCCGTCTTCAACGCGCTGATTATCACGCAGCCGATCAAAGAGCTTTTGGTGGGGGTGAAAAACATTGCGGCAGGTAACTTTAGGCAGCGAGTTGATCTGCCCGTGCGCGGTGAACTGGGCGAACTGATCCTCAACTTCAACGAGATGGCGGAGAAGCTGGAGCGCTACGAGGAGCAGAATATTGAGGAACTGACGGCAGAGAAAGCCAAGCTGGAAACGCTGGTTTCGACGATCGCGGATGGGGCGGTGCTGCTGGACACCGACATGAATATCATCCTGACCAATCCAACCGCACAGCGGCTATTTGGCTGGGAGCATGAGGCGATCGTCGGTCAAAATGTGCTCTATCATCTGCCGGATGCCGTTAAGGTGGAACTGACGCGACCGCTGTATCAGATGATTGCCAGTTCGCCAACCTCCGAACTGCGGGAAGGGGCAGAGTACCGGATCACCATTCCCGAACCTACGAGCCACACGGTCAGAATTCTGCTGAACACCGTTTTGGATCAGTACCGCGAAAATGTGCGGGGGATCGCGATCACCGTGCAGGATATTACCCGCGAAGTGGAGCTGAATGAAGCCAAAAGTCAGTTCATCAGCAACGTCTCGCATGAGCTGCGAACGCCGTTATTCAACATCAAATCTTTCATTGAAACGCTGCATGAGTATGGCGAGGATCTGACGCAGGTTGAAAAGCAAGAATTTTTGGAAACTGCCAACCGGGAAACCGATCGCCTGACGCGATTGGTCAATGATGTGTTAGATCTCTCCAAGCTGGAATCTAACAAGCGCTACAGCTTTGAAGCCGTAGAGATCACGCAGCCGATCGAACAAACGCTGCGAACGCACCAGCTCAACGCTAGGGACAAAGGGATTGAGCTGATCCAGGAAATAGAGCCAAATCTGCCGTCCGTGGTGGGCAACTATGATCTGCTGCTGCAAGTCTTCTCTAACCTGGTGGGCAACGGCTTGAAGTTCACGGGATCGGGGGGGCGAGTGGCGATTCGCGCCTACGTTTTGGAGAGCGCCAGTCATTTGCACGCTAGCTATTCTGAAAGCGCCAAACATCATCTGTCGCTGAGTGCGGTGCGGATTGAGGTTTCTGATACAGGGATTGGCATCGATCCAGAAGATCAAGCGGCAATTTTCGATCGCTTCTTCCGGGTCGAAAACCGAGTCCATACGCTAGAAGGGACGGGCTTGGGGCTGTCGATCGTGCGTAACATTATGGAGAAACACCATAGCCGGATGCATCTGGTCAGCGAAGTTGGGGTGGGCACAACTTTCTGGTTCGATCTAGCGATCTTCCAGGAGGATGCGCCGCTGATCGCAGCAGTTCAGGCGGAGTCAGGTCATGTCTTGGAGCAAGCCCCTGCGATCGATGTGGTGCTGAGTCCGACTGAGTGAACGGACGAACCGAAAAGATTGAGAGCCAAGATCACTGATTGTATCTAGTCAGAGCAATTGAGGTAATACTAATGAAACCTATCAATAAAAAATCATTAGCGCGTCGTTGGTCTATTGGACTATTTGGGGTTGCTGTCTTTCTTGCGGTAGAAGGGGGGAGTCTGGTTGCAAAACAAAATTCCCAAGCTCAAGTGCTTGAGCAACGATCCGAGGAGATTAATCAATGTGGCGCTCAAGTAATGCCTTTTGATTTAAGCCTTACCACACATACCTTTGCAACTGATACTAATGGTGGTAGTCAAATAGTTGTTGCCAATGATCCCTCTGACTCAAGCCAAATTAAATTGATTCAAGCCCACCTACAGGAAGAAGCTGGGAAATTTTCTGATGGTGATTTTTCTGATCCAGCTACTATCCACGGAGCAGAAATGCCAGGATTGGCTGAACTTCAGAGAGGAGCCGATCGCATCAACGTTCAATATGAGCCATTGCCGAATGGTGCTCGTTTACGCTATTCATCTAACGATCCTACACTCGTTGCAGTATTACATGAATGGCTTGGAGCGCAGAACACTGACCACAACGGACATTATGGAGGAATGAGTCATTGAGACATGAATAGATTACCGAGCGAATGCCACACTTACATTATTGTGATTAGAAATTAGTTTTCAGGAGGGATTGAAAAGATTGAACCATGCTGATTTCTTCGATCGCCTCCAACTCCCTCACCGAACCTAGCTCGATCGCCCTGGTGAAATCGATCGAGCGGCAGGAGATTTTGACTTCGCTCAGCCCTACGCCGATCGCCACAGCTTACGTGCGCGATCCTCGATCGCCAGAATCCGCAACGCCAATCTTGCTTTTGCATGGGTTTGACAGCTCTGTTCTAGAATTTCGTCGTCTGCTGCCACTGCTAGCCGAGCAGCGTGAAAGCTGGGCGATCGATTTGCTGGGCTTTGGCTTCACGGCGCGACCTGCTCAGGTTCCCGTCAGCCCGATCGCCATTCGCACCCATCTCTATGCCGCCTGGAAAACCTTGATCAATCGACCTGTGATCTTAGTAGGCGCTTCGATGGGTGGGGCAGCGGCGATCGACTTTGCGCTAACCTATCCCGAAGCGGTCAAACAGCTTGTGCTAATCGACAGTGCTGGACTGAGCGTGGGCTTACCGCTGGGCAAGCTGATTGTGCAGCCGCTAGGAAACTGGGCAACCACGTTTTTGAGTAGTCCCAAGGTGCGGCAAAAGATTAGCCTCAAAGCCTACTTTGATCCCAGCTTTGCCTCGCTGGATGCGCTGAGCTGTAGCACCTTGCACCTGAGCGAACCGAACTGGCAGCAAGCGTTAATCAGCTTCACTCAAAGCGGCGGCTATCGATCGTTCCGGCGGCAGCTTGCCCAACTTCAGCCGCCGACTCTGATTTTATGGGGTAGAAACGATCGCATTTTGGGCACAAAAGACGCGATCCCATTCCAGCAGGCAATTCCCAACAGTCAGCTTATTTGGATCGATCGCTGTGGTCATGTGCCGCATCTGGAGCAGCCTCAGCTTACGGCAACACATATTATGGAATTTAGCGCTGGAATTTAGCGACAAGCTGCCAAATCTATCTTGATGCAGGTTTTTTGCTGGAAACATTTCGCTACGGTAGTTTTAGTATTTGCCGCAGAAGCGAGTAGGAAAAATGAGCAACTTTGATAGAGTCCAGATGGAACCGGGTCCTGAAGAACTCGCGGAGATTGAAGCAGAACTTGCGGCAATGGAAAACTCGATCGATCCAGAAGAC
>JBBSFA010000335.1:0-4666 GCA_038239185.1 Elainellales cyanobacterium
AGCAGGGCGATCAAGACTTGCAGCTTCAGCCCAAAACCAATCCTGTCCGCGCCGGAATCTCCAGAAACAGGTTATCAGCCGTCCAAACTACTTCGCTGGTTTCATACTCGCCCGTGCTATACAAAATACGACTAGGCTGAGCATGGAGCCGAGTGCCGATCGCCTCTAGATCAATCTTGTCGACCGTCTCACCGACGTTGATCGCAACGATCAGCACATCGCCCTCCCAGATCCGGGCAAAAACGTACAGACTTTCTTCTGCCCCCAGCAGCCGATACTCGCCAATCCGCAGCGATAGACGGCTGTGACGCAGGGCAATCAGGCGACGATGGCAAGCCATGATCTCTGGATGCCACTGCTGTCGAGGTGGAAAGCTGCGCCGCGAATCCGGGTCAAGCGCTCCCTCTAACCCGACTTCATCGCCGTAATAGACGCTGGGCGCGCCGGGGAAGGTCATCATCAGCAAGTTTGCCAGCTTAACGGTGTCTACATCGCCGTTGGCGATCGTCAACAGTCGCGCCGTATCGTGGCTTGCCAGCAGGTTCATCTGCGCGAGCTGGATCTCCCAGGGATAAGCGTGCAGCAGGTTCTGGATTTTGATCGCATAGTCCGCTGCATCGATCGCTGGATAGGCATCATAGTCGCGATCAGCAATGTGATCGACGTTGAGATGATCGCCCCCTGTAAAGGCGATCGTCGCTCCAGCAAACAGATAGTTCATCACCCCATCAAACTGATTGCCGTCTAGCCATTTGCGAGCATCGCGCCAGACTTCGCCCACAATGTAGGCATGAGGATTGACTGCCTTGACGCGATCGCGAAACTCCTGCCAAAAGCCCGGTTCATTGATACAAAAAGGCACATCCAAGCGCCAGCCGTCGATCCCCACTCGCAGCCAATGTTCCGCCACCCGCATGATGTACTCCCGCGCCGCAGGATTAGCATGGTTAAATTCTGGCAGGGCGCGGTTGCCGTACCATCCGGCATAGTTGGCAGGGCGATCGCCGTCGTATGCCGAGATCGGCCAATCTTCCACCTTGAACCAGTTAACCCAGGGCGAGTGTGGTCCATTTTCCAGAATGTCGTTAAAGAAGAAAAAGCCACGCCCCACATGGTTGAAGACTCCATCTAGCACGACCTTCATGCCGCGCCAGTGAGCCGCCTCTAGCAACCGATACAAAGCCTCATTACCGCCCAGCAACGGATCGATCTGGTAGTAATCCTGCGTGTGGTAACGGTGATTGCAGGTGGACTGAAACACAGGCGTGAAGTAGATCGCGTTGAATCCCAAATCTTGCAGGTAGTCCAACTGTTCAATCACGCCCCACAGATTGCCGCCCTTGTAGCCTTGCAGAGTCGGGGCTTTCTCCCACGCCTCTAGCGGCACGGTCGCATCAGCAATCTGAGTAGGATGAGCTGCTTTGGCAAAGCGATCGGGAAAAATTTGGTAGAAGACAGCGTGCTTTACCCAGTCAGGCGTGTGAATTGTCATAGCTCCTGTCTCCAGTTTGGGCAATCACAGTTACGCAAAAAATTGTAACGCTGAACCGCAAACAGAGGCAGGGGCACATATGCAAACTCATTAGCCTCACGAAAGGCTAATCACCCGCCCCGTCTCCGCCGATCGCCTCGCCGCATCCGCCACCCGCAGTGCATGGAGGCTCGACTCGATCGCCACATAAAGCGGTGCGCCCGTAGTCAGGTGATTCAAAACGCTGGTGGTATCTTGGGCAAACAAACCGCGCCGACCGCCCAGTTCCAGATCGCGAGTTTCGGTCGGCGTAACCAGCTTCCCTGTTTCGCCGTCAATTAAGATGGCTCCTTCGGCTGCGTGAATATGCAGGCTGCGATCGGGCTGCCAAATCGCATCCCCTTTGCCGTAGCTGACATCGGCAATCAAGCCGCTAGTAAATTTGAGCTGAGCCGTACAAAGGCAGGCGGTGTAAAAGGGTGCTGCATCGTGCCCCCAAAACCGAGCCTGACTGCTGACGCTGACTACCTGCCCAAACAAATGCGTCAACCGATGAATCCGAGAAAGCGCCCCCACCAGCGGAAAGCCAAAGAGTTGGGGATAATAAGTCCATTTCTGAGGCGCAGGATGCTGCGGCGCAAGGCTGGCATACCGCACATAAAACGGAGTCGCAACTTCTTTCAAAGCCCCCTGAATTGCCAAATGGATGCCGCTGAGGATCTCAATATGTTCCACATGCAGCAGTTGGTTTTGGGCTGCGGCAAGCTCGACTAAGGCTTCTGCCTCTGCTAGATCGATCGCCAGCGGATACTCGACTACGACATGCTTGCCGCTTTGCAATGCCGCACGGGCGATCGCCCCATGCTCAGAATTGATATTAGAGACAATCACCAAGTCTAAATCCGATCGCTCTACCAAGTCTTGCCAGCTCGACAGGGCTTCTGCCTGAAAAGTCTGGCTAAAGCTCTGCGTTGCGTCAGCACCATGTCCGGCTACGGCAACCAACTGCGATCGGTCATCTGTTTGAAGGGTTTCAGCTCTGACTCGCGCAGCGTAGCCTGTACCAACTAAACCAACTCGGATGGGATTCATGAGGCGATCGGGGAGAAAAGGCTTCTGCTACTGAACCACAAAAGCTGACACTTTTCACCTTCCCGCGAAATAAAATCTAATCTATATGTCTAATCTACATAGCGAACAAACAGGGCACAGACCAAAGCGTAGGTCGCAAAAAACAAAAGTGTGACGGGCATATGCTTAATCTCCTGATTTAACTCTTTGAACTTCCTGAAAGCACCCTTATTTCCACCGTAGAGCGGGGATTGGGGGATCATTTCTGCCAAATGGCGTAATCTCTGCCAAATGGCGTAATCCAAGTGGACAGTCTTGGCGCGATCGTGAATCTTCCCTTAAAATTCCCGCTTGTCTGCTGTCCAAAATCGATTTATTCAGCCAAAGCAGCTAAGCTAAAGTAGCTTTGGCGGAGGTGAATGTTCCCAACAGGCGCAAAAAACTGGTCTATCCCAGGGTTTTCGCCCATACCCGATCGCCTACCCTCAAAGCAGTATCAATCGGGCATTCCGTAACACAGAATCATGAACTCGCTAGTGGGGAAAGCATTGCAAGGCGGCAAATATACCCTGGAGGAGCCGATCGGTCAGGGCGGCTTTGGGGTAACGTTTCGGGCGATCCATCACTACTTAAATCAAACGGTAGTGATCAAAACACTTAACCCCACCACGCAGAGCAACCCGCAATACGCTGAATTTGAGCAGCAATTTCGGGATGAGGCACGACGGCTAGCCGCCTGTGTACATCCCAACATTGTCCGGGTCAACGATTTTTTCATCGAAGACAATGTTCCTTATTTAGTGATGGACTACATTCCAGGGCAAAACCTGGAGCAAGTTGTCTTTCCGGATCACCCCCTGACGGAAGCGATCGCCATTCACTACATCCGGCAAATTGGAGCCGCCTTACAGACCGTTCACCAAAACGGTTTGCTGCATCGGGATGTCAAGCCACAGAATATTCTACTGCGGCAGGGAACTCAGGAAGTGGTGCTGATTGACTTTGGGATTGCCCGCGAATTTACACCGGGTGCAACCCAAACTCATACCAGTCTGATCTCCTCTGGCTACGCGCCGATCGAACAATATGTTGCCCACGAAAAACGCACTCCTGCCACAGATGTATACGGACTGGCGGCAACACTTTATGCACTGCTGACGGCGCAAGTACCTGTCGCTTCGATTCTGCGCGATCGCCAGCCCATGTCCGCCCCACGCGACTTACAGCCCTACTTGAGTCCTGCTGTCAATCAGGCTGTGATGCGGGGCATTGCTGTAGAGATGCGCTATCGGCCGGGAACGGTTGCAGAGTGGCTGAATTTACTGCCCAATCCTTCCATTAGCGGTCAAGCTACTGGGGGACAACCCAGTGGAAAGCAGCCGATTCCGCCCTTTGCGGTGGCAAATCCAGCGATCGGTTCAAATCCTTCCACCATGGCAACCTTAGCGGTTAGCCCCCGCCAACCCGTTCGCCCAGCGGCATCCAATTCAACCGCCGAAACGATCGCGCCTCTCCCGCCGCCAAAGCAAATCACCGCACCGCCCGCTGGCGAAGCCTGGGAAAATCGCCCTCGGCGCAGTTGGATCTGGGCTTTGATGGGACTCGCTGCGATCGTGGGAATTGCCGTTGCTGCGGTTAGTATGGTGCTGTCAGGCTCGCAGCCGTCCGCGCCCGTCGCGCCCGAATCGCCCATTCTAGAGTCTCCGGTGCAGCCCTCCAGCCCGGTGACTCCTTCGCCAGAAACCCCAGATCCTAACGCGATCGCCCCGACTGTTTCGCCCACCGAGGGATTCCCCTCGCCCTCGCCTACCGAAAGCCCTTCTCTTAACTCGCCTGAGCCTGTCCCGTCGCCTGATTTGTCGCAGGGAAGCTCAAATGCGCCAGCGGATATTCAAGTGCCCCCGCCGATCGAGACAGCCCCGCCTCAGTGGAGCAACGGCAACGGCAATGGTAATGGCAATGGCAATGGCAACAGTAATAAGCCGCGCCGCACTCTGCCCAACGATTTGCGACGAGAGCTAGAAGCAGAGCAGCGTCGTCGTGGCGGGTAAACGAGGCGTTAAATCCTGCTAAGAATCCCCTAAATCTGTCGGGTTACCGTAGTACAGTAGCGAAAGCAAGATC
>JBBSFA010000336.1:0-4650 GCA_038239185.1 Elainellales cyanobacterium
GCAGTTTGCAAGAGTCCCCTTGTAGTAGGCTATCAGAAAGTGAAACCAGAGAGAAGAGCTGCGTTTGTGTCTGCTGCCTGCGCGTCTCAAATTTCGCAGATTAAACTAGAGAGATAGGACATTATTTCAGTGCGTGGAGCGATCGCTATGTCTCAATCCTGGATGCAAAGAGTCAAATCTGCCTATCGCAAAGACCAAATTTCTAGTTTTGCGCTGATCATCGGTGCGATCGACGCAGTGATTGGCAGCGTCGGGAACTATGGGCTGCTGCTGGGGTTGGGCTGGGGAACCGTGGGGCTGGCGATCGCGTTGCGGCTGGCAGCCTTGCGGCGGCGTGACTTGCAGCTCAGCGCCCGACCGCTACGAGTCTTGCCACGATCGACTCGTCCCCTGCCGCCGTTGGATCTATCGCAGCGCCAGAAGAGCGATGGGTTTATTGTCAGAAGAAAGTGATTTTGGTCGATCGAGTCCCAAGCGAGCTGGGGTGCAAATGGAATGCACCCACGCTGCCCATAGGGTAGTCTCAGCGGGTAGTCTCAGTTCGAGACTATCTGCTTACGACTGAGGGTAGGCAACTGTTCGGGCAGCAACTGTTTGGGTACCCAGGGCACTAGTTTATGGCGTAGCACGATCGTCAAAATCGCAGGGGCGATCGTGGTGAGGCTGGCAAAGAGGCTGATGAGCGTCTTGCCGCTAGCTGGGCCAGGTACAAAATTAGCGAATAACCCTAATGTTAAGCTGGTGAGCAAGAGTCCCGGTGCATCGACGCTGAGGAAGGCGATCGGCAGCAGCACAGAGGGATACCAGGGCATAAACCAGGGAGTGGCAAGCAACAGCAGCACCAGCGTTGTCCAGCCCAGATCTGCGACCAAATCAAATTCAGAATACTCTCGTCTGAAATAGGGCTGAAGCAGCACCCAGAGGTAGTAGACCGCAAAGCCAATAAAAGTGACTCGCGAAACCTTTGTAGTCAGAGCCGCCCAAGCTTGCAGATCCCAGATTTCCACATTGGCATTGGTAAAGAAAACAGCAAACAAGTTAATGAAGTGGTGGATCGATCGCGCCGTCTGTCCTGATACCCCTGGATTCACTAAGCTTTTCCAGGCGGCAACGGTCGGAAAAACGGTCTGGCTGAGTGCAATGACCGCCAACAGACAGATAAACGTCGCGATCGCCAAAGCTTTCCAGCGCCGTCGCTTAATTAAAAACCCAACTACTAGCGGTACCCAAATGATCGGCAGCGTTTTAGTGAGAAATCCGGCAAAGATAGCTAAGACTGCGCCGATCGATTGGCGGTGGTAGAGGCAACCAATTAGCAAAATGATTGTGGTGCAAAGGAAAACATCTACATGGGCATCGGCGATGTGAGAGATCAGCAGCACCGGATTAATCAGATATGCCATTGTGATCTTGCTGCGATGCTGCACTGGAGCAAGATAGCGCCAAATGAGGCAGGTGTTGAGGATATGGAAGAGTAAGCAAAAGACTTTGAAGACGTAAATTGCTAGGAGCGGGCTGATCGGCACTGCTAGAGCTGAAGCCATGAAAAACAACAGCGAAACAGGACCATAGGTTGAAGTTTGATGCCAATAAATGAAAGGGTGTAAAGGAGAAGCGGTATCAAATGAATTGATTAGATAAGGATTAATCCCCTCCAATGCCATATATCCGTACTGCAAATAGAGATAAATATCGCCGCTGAGTGGATATGTGAGGAAGGCGATCGCTAGGAACGGAGAAGCCGTCTTTAGATTTTCCAGAAGTGTGCGAGAAGTAGACCAGTTTTTAGATAGCCATAAGACATACAAAACACTGAGGAAGAAAGTCGCGATCGTAGCCATCAATCGCGGCACTGTAATACCATTAAAAATATCTGAGCGAAATTTACCGGCTGCCAGACTATCCAGATAGCCTGTGATGCCACCAGCAGACAGGGCAATGAAAAAGACAAGAGAGAAAGCCAATGCTAAGGGAACTAAAACATTTCGATTTCCTAGCTTTTGGGTCAAGCTTCTGGCAAACGGTTTTTTGGTAAACATTCGCACTCCTGCAAGGGGTTCCCTGAACAAAGACAGATGAAGAATAGATAGACAAAGAATCTTCAAGCAGTCTAACTCACTTATAAGTTTGAGCAACTGTAGTCTTGATCACACTGATACAAGGATCAAAGATACACCGTTGGAAAATCTGTACTGAGACACGTTAACTCAGAGCCTACTCTATCTCTTTAGACACAGGCTCTATGCCTTTGGTTCTATCCAGAGAGGCTTACGATCTCCCCGGTTAAACCTATACTTGAGAGAGTGCAAAATCGGAATGAGGTAAAGTGTGGACACCGTTCTCAATCGAGCCAAACAGCTTAAGCAAGATTTAAAGGATTTTGTCTTAGATGCAGAAGACGATCTAGCAGTTTCTTTGGAATCTTTTAGCGCCGCGCAGCTCGCCCGAACGCCTCATCAGGATATGCAGCGCCGCAATTTGGTGGTCGATCGCTTCATTGCAGAAGGCAACACGGACGGCAAGACGGCGATCGATCTGTTTATTGCCGAGCACCCGGAACTTACCCCAGCCGATCGGCAGATGCTCACAGGCTGGAAGCGCAGTTTTGTCGGGCTGTTTAGCATCGTTGAATGCTTGCTGGATGGGTTCGAGCTGATGAACTGGACAACGGCAAAACATTACAGCGTTCAGCAAGCCGACCCCGCAGAGCGGGAAAAAATGGCTCGGCTCGGAGTG
This sequence comes from Elainellales cyanobacterium, assembly GCA_038239185.1. Taxonomy (GTDB): domain Bacteria; phylum Cyanobacteriota; class Cyanobacteriia; order Elainellales; family Elainellaceae; genus FACHB-886. Next base: position 2,737 of record JBBSFA010000336.1, read on the forward strand.
GGTGAAATTTTGCTGGCGCAAATTGCTCCACTGGCTTCAGAGAGCAATACAGAAGAACAAAACTGGATGTTTTCTAGTCCCTGGACATCGTTTGGCAAGCTGGGTAAGCCGAAGTTAGCTGTGGCGATCGGCAACTTTAAAGAAAACTACAAGCAGCATTTGTATAGTGACGCTCCTGATTTGCTGGAAGAAGCTTGGCAGTCGGTGGAAAAGCATCATCAAAATTTCGTGGATTTCTTTGGCAGCGAAGAAGTGACTTTGCCGGGATATCAATTGAGCAAGAAACTGTCTGAGTTTCAGGAACTGATTACGAAACAAACGCTGGAAGCCTCTGGACTCGACCCCTCCAAATCTCTGGAAGAATTAGCCGCAGAATCGGGGATTTCTGAAGCGGAAATTGCAGAGGCTGCTCAGGCAATGGGAGCCGACGAAACCGCAGTGACGCAAATGATGCAAACCAAAGATAAAACAAAAATGGTTGCACCCAAAATCGAATTGCCGCCTCACCTGAAGAAGGCAGAGCATGTCACCGTGTTGACCCATCCTCGCTGGGGACAGGCGTTTTTGCCGACCTATACTCAGTTCAAAGCGCTGCTAGAATCCGGAGATTTGCAGGTCGCTAGCGCCAAAGAAACTGCACTGCGCCATTTGAAAGATGCGACGATCGGCAGTTTTGTCTGGTATCGGCTGGCTGAGCAATATCCAGAGCAACTGCAAGCGCTGTTGCGGGAAGCGATCGATCGCCCCGACTTCAATTTGCAAACTGATCTAGAGGCTTTGCTCCAAGAATTCGATAAACCCATTGAAACAGAACTGCCTGAGATCGCCAGTGTGCCCTTGCATCTGCACAATTTATTTCAGGAAGCTTTGTTGGAAGTGAATAAAGATAAATCAAAACCCAAAGCAAAGAAGAAAGCAATGACCGGATTTCAGCGGTAATCGATCGCTGAAAGATCGCAAATTAAAATTAGATAATTGCTGTATTACCTAAACTTAAGCTAGCGACTTAAGCCATAGCCCGTAATGCACAACACGTTGCGCTGTTCTAAATTCAAACTTAACGTCGCAAAGCTTTACAGGAATTTCATAAGCCGCTATGATGCTCCTGAACTGTGATTTGAGCCAATTTTCAGCCATTTCTTCGGTTAGTTGTCTGGACTGCAATCTATTCTAAACTGGTGAGTTGCATTACTGATTAGTTAACAGAAACGATTAGCTAGCAGAAACGCAGAACGAAATCACCGGGTTCAACATCGCGTTTAAATCTGCATTTGAAATTGGAATTGGACTAAACTCGCTTAGCAAGGTGACTGATATGGAAGCTTGTACCGTTACAGATTTGAAGGTTCACAGTAAAAACAACTGTTACATGTTCAGCCCTGAGCAGATGCAGAGACTTCAGAGCGAAGTAGCTGTTTCTACTGTCCTGGAACCTGGGGTCAACATCATCAAAATCACAGAGGGTACATTTGGCTATCAGTCTGGTGCAGTGCAACAAGGGGAGCCTCTGGTGCTGCTCTGGATCTATGGCGGCAAGGTTGTGAACCAAAAGACCAACGTAGAGGTTGATTCAACCTGGTCTTCGCTTAATGGCTACGACGATACGCTAACACTGACGGTCAAACAGTCTGCAACGCTATGCGCTTTTTTCTTTGATACGCATTTGGACGATAACAGCGGCGAAGTGCAGCTCTCAGTGGTGCGAATTTAAGCTGCACGGATCTAAGCTACGGATCTAAGCTTTTGAAGCTTCTGTAGCTTTTGAGAGCTTCATGCGTTCAAGTCATCCATTCAAGGCTTTAGCTAGCTATTGCTGCCATTGTTAATATTTTGCCGTCATAGCATTATGCCGAATTCAAAAAAGATATTCGTTCAAGTTTCAGCGGCTCTGCTGACTATCGCCACCACATCTCA
>JBBSFA010000337.1:0-4650 GCA_038239185.1 Elainellales cyanobacterium
CTACCAAAACGGCGGCGATGAGATGGCATTGCTTTTGGTGCTGACTGCCTCGTTTATGCTGAGTTCGGTGCTGTACTGGTTTTTGGTGCAGTGGGGTCGTCCTGCCAAATCGGATGCTCCTCCAGCCGCGCCGCAGCCGTTGCCTGAAGCGATCGCCGCCCTGCAAGAACCGCGATCGCCCGTTCGTGCCATCAACAAAGAAGAAGAAGCCAGCCTGCAAAACTGCTTTCCCTGGACGGTCTTCTATCTGCAAACGATCGAACATCGCCCCCAGGCTTTGATCTGCCGAGGACAACTCCGCACCTCACCAGAAGCCGCCTACAAAACAATTCGGGAAAACGTGGAATCGCTGTTTCGCGATCGCTTCCTAGTGATGCTGCAAGAAGGCATCAACGGCAAACCCTTTTTCGCGCTCGTCCCCAATCCGCAGGCAAAAGAGGCAGAAACTAAGCCCGCCAAACTGACGCGACCGCTGTTGGCTGCGGGAATGCTGCTCGTCACCTTTGCAACGATGGTGATAGCTGGGACTTTAATCGACAAACCCATGCCACAGCGGGTGTTTCCCCACAGCTTTGCAGATTTACAGGCGGGCTTGCCCTATGCGCTGGGGCTGCTGGCGTTTCTGGGCATCCATGAGCTAGGACACTATTTCATGTCGAGGCGTTACCGCGTCCGCACCAGCTTGCCTTACTTTATTCCGCTGCCGCCAACGGCGATCTTTCCGCTCGGCACACTGGGTGCAGTCATCCAATCGCGATCGCCCTACCCCAACCGCAAAGCCCTGTTTGATGTGGCGATCGCCGGACCCTTAGCAGGACTGGTTGCCGCAGTGCCGATCGCCGTCTGGGGCTTGGCGCACTCCACGCCCGTTGCCTTAACAGAGTCTTCTTCGCTGCTCAACTTCGAGTCGTTTGATCCCAATCGCTCGCTGCTGATCTTGCTTCTAGCCAAGCTGTCCCTCGGAAAAGTGCTGGTAGCAGGGCAGGGGTTGAACCTGCATCCTCTGGCGATCGCGGGCTGTCTGGGCGTTTTGTTCACGGCGTTAAACTTAACCCCGGTCGGACAGCTAGACGGCGGGCATGTGGTTCACGCTATGTTTGGACAGCGCGGCGGTGCGATCATCGGGCAGATTTCCCGTCTGCTGATTTTGGGGCTGATTCTGATTCAGCAAAAAGAACTGCTGCTGTGGGGGGCGTTCCTGTTCCTGATTCCTTCCGTCGATGAACCCGCGCTCAACGATCTGTCGGAGCTGAATAACGGCAGGGATTTCTTGGGGTTGGCGGCTTTAGCACTACTGATTGCGATCGTTTTGCCTGCACCGCAAGCCATAACCCAATTTTTGTTCTAGACTCTCTAGGATATGTTGCGACATCTTCAGGAAAACGGGCAGGGCACATGACGCAAGAAGCCAAGCAGGAAAATGTGAGGCAATGGCTGGCAGAAGTTAAGGCGCTTCAGCAAAAACTGGCTCAAGCCGATCGCGAGCGCGATGAAGCCCACGCTAGCGCTGCCAACTGGAGCAGCCTCTACGAAACGGAAGCCAAACAGCGCCGGACTGAGGTAGCCCTTGCGCGGCAGACGATCGACTCGCTCAAAGCCGAACTCCAAGCTGCCCAAGCCAATCCTTTTGCTGAAAGTGCCGCTACAGAAACTCCTCAGCCAGAAATTGACCCGACTATTGATCTTCAAGCCCTACAAGCTCAACATCTCGCCGTTCTGCGGGAACGCGATCGCCTGCTGCAAGCCCTCAAGACAGAGCAACTAGCTCACACAGACAGCCGCAAGCAGCTCACCACCGCTCTGGGAGACGCGATCGACCAGCTCAATCAGGAGCGATCGGTGGCGCAGCAAGCCCGTTAGCTTTTACGCAAGCGATTTGCGATAAAATACTGAATCGCTTACCTTATCGCTGCAACGACTCATGACACAGTATCGTATTACCCTGCTGCCCGGAGATGGCATTGGTCCCGAAATCATGGGCGTGGCAGTTGCCGTGCTGAACCGAGTCGGTGAACAGCTAGACCTTCAGTTTGAGTTCAAAGAAGCCCTGATGGGCGGAGCGGCGATCGATGCCACCGGAAATCCCTTACCCGACGAAACGCTAGCCGCCTGTAAAGACAGCGATGCGGTGCTACTGGCGGCGATCGGCGGTTACAATTGGGACAACCTGCCGCGCCACCAGCGCCCAGAAACCGGACTGCTGGGACTGCGTGCCGGACTAGGACTGTTTGCCAACCTGCGCCCCGCTCAAATTTTGCCGCAGTTGATCGATGCCTCCAGCCTCAAACGCGAAGTCGTAGAAGGCGTAGATATTATGGTGGTGCGAGAGCTGACGGGCGGCATTTACTTTGGGCAACCTAAGGGAATTTTTGAAACCGAGACGGGCGAAAAGCGCGGCGTAAATACCATGGCGTACACCGAAAGCGAAATCGATCGCATCGGCAAAGTCGCCTTTGAAATTGCCCAAAAGCGCGGCAACAGGCTGTGCTCCGTAGACAAAGCCAACGTGCTAGATGTCTCACAGCTCTGGCGCGATCGGATCACTCAAATGGCATCAAGCTATCCCGGTGTCGAGCTGTCCCATCTCTATGTCGATAATGCGGCGATGCAGCTCATCCGCGCTCCCAAGCAGTTTGACACGATCGTCACGGGCAACCTGTTTGGCGATATTTTGTCGGACGCGGCGGCGATGCTGACTGGCAGCATTGGCATGTTGCCCTCAGCTAGTCTCGGCGCGGAGGGTCCCGGCGTATTTGAACCCGTTCATGGCTCTGCGCCCGATATTGCCGGGCAGGACAAAGCCAATCCGATCGCCCAAGTCTTGAGCGCTGCCATGATGTTGCGCTATGGGCTAAACCAGCCAGAAGCCAGCGATCGGCTAGAGCAAGCCGTAATGAAAGTATTGGATGCGGGCTATCGCACGGGCGATATTATGTCAGTCGGGATGAAGCCTGTGGGCTGTCGCGAAATGAGCGAGGCATTGCTCCAAGCGTTAGGCTAGTGGGAAACGAAAAGCGGGAGTCGGCTGACCGACTCCCGCTTTTTAAAGAGAAGAATAAACACTATCGGAACATGCTGCTGACGGAGCTATCTTCGTGAATTCGCCAGATGGTCTCACCCAGCAGGTTCGCCACCGATCGAATCGTCAGTTGCTTGAACCGCCTGTCTTCCGCGATCGGCAGTGTGTTGGTGACAATCACCTCTTCAAACAGACCGCTGGATAGGCGCTCGATCGCAGGCGGCGAAAAGACGGCATGAGTCGCGCAGGCGTAAACCTGGCGCGCCCCTTCCTTTCGCAGCAGCCGTGCGCCTTCGCAAATCGTTCCGGCAGTGTCGATCATGTCATCGACCAGCACGGCAGTTTTACCTGCGACATCGCCGATCACATTCATCACTTCCGCGACGTTGTGCGCCTGCCGCCGTTTGTCAATAATTGCCAGCGGCGCATCGTTGAGCTTTTTGGCGAAGGCTCTTGCCCTTGCCACACCGCCCACGTCTGGTGACACCACGACAATGTCTTCTAGCTGCTTGCTGAGCAAATAGTCGAGGATGACGGGAGAGCCGTAAACGTGGTCAAACGGGATATCGAAATAGCCTTGAATCTGCGCGGAGTGCAGATCCATCGCCAAAACTCGATCGGCTCCCGCTTGCGTAATCAAGTTGGCGACGAGCTTCGCGGTAATGGATTCCCGACCCGCAGTTTTGCGATCGGCTCTCGCGTAGCCATAGTAGGGCATAACTGCCGTGATCTGACGCGCTGATGCCCGACGACAGGCATCAATCATGATCAGCAGTTCCATTAAATGATCATTCACCGGAAAGCAGGTTGGCTGCATGAGATAGACATCACAGCCCCGAATCGATTCCTGGATCTGGATGTAAATTTCACCGTCAGCAAACCGCTTCCGAACCATTGGACCTAGGTCCATACCCAGATAGCGAGCTACTTCCTGAGAAAGCGGCACGTTAGCTGAACCAGAAAACAGCCGCAGGCGACTATTATCAGCGATCGGGGAAGCCAGAGGCTGAAGAGCTAAGGTGGCGGAGCGGATCACGATTGTTCCTCGACGCTACAGTCATGCAAATCTTAACACTATAGAACCGCAAACATCTCTTGTTGAGATCGCGGATGCCAGAGGGCGGATTAATACCCTTCGTCATACTGCAAAGGTGAATGCAAGTGAGGTCAGGTGGGGCAACCTCTGTCTAAAATATCTGCCCTATAATACTTGACTTTTGCATCTTTAACTTTGATTTTTTGACTTTTTATTAGATTTGACTTTCAGAAAACGATCGAGATTAAAGGGGCGGGTTTGACAGATCGGCTAAAACAGATCCGTCAAACCCGCCCCTTCAGCGAAATTAGCTTATCGCTGTTCAGCGTAGGTTTGTATACCTATACTGCTAATTGAAACCGTCTGAACCTAAAGATCGCCGCCTCGGAAGGCCAGCACAAAAATCACGGCAGGTCCAGCAATCACGATCAGCGCCAGCATCGTCAACTGCGCGATCGCCTCAAAATTCACGTTTCCCAGCACGTTTCCTAAGCTATCTAACCCCAAAAAAGCGATTTGAAAATCCATTGCTCCTCCCAGCTAAATCCAAAAGCCAATTACACAGACTGAAATATCTGACTCATATTTTAAGGGC
>JBBSFA010000338.1:0-4643 GCA_038239185.1 Elainellales cyanobacterium
CAAAAAACGATCGCAGCGGCTCCCGATTTAATCAAACCCAATCTAGAAGAACTGCAAGCAGGGCTGGGGCGATCGCTCACCAGCCACGCCGAAATTGTCCAAGCAGCCCGACAACTGATCAAACAGGGGATCGGCTGCGTCGTGGTTTCAATGGGAGCAGAAGGAGCTATTTTTGTCGCAGATGCAGCATTGTGGGCATGTCCACCGCCAGTAGAAGTAATCAGCACGGTTGGTGCAGGTGATGCAATGGTGGCAGGCTTCGTAGCAGGCAAACTGCGGCAGCTCTCTTTCGCAGATTGCGCTCGACTGGCGACTGCCTTTGCGATCGGCACCTTAAGCCAAGTTGGAGCCAGACTGCCGCCTCTAGACAAAGTAGAAGCATTAATGAACCAGGTTGAGATTAAATCTGTGAATCAACCTGTGAACTAATCGGGATTTTAATTTGTATTAAATGATGTTAGGAAAATAAGCATGAAACCTGTTAAAAAAATAGTGGCAGTCACCGCCTGCCCCACTGGAGTTGCCCATACCTTTATGGCAGCCGAAGCCCTCAAGAAAACCGCTCAGATTCTCGGCTATGAGATCCAAGTGGAAATCCAAGGCTCTAACGGCGTACAAAACGCCTTGTCTAGCGCTGAAATTGCCCTTGCCGATCTGGTGATCATTGCCGCAGATATTCATGTATCGCTCGATCGCTTCCAAGGCAAGCCAATCTACGCAGTTTCCACCAGCAAAGCAATCCGAGATACGCAGCAGGTGATCGAAGCAGGAATTGCAGAAGCAAATCAGGCAGAAGCCCCTTTAGTCAATCCAGCAGTCGAGCCAGCAGAAACGCGATCGCCCGTCTCCCCTCAGACCGCTGCGCCCACCGCCAAATATCTCGTCGGGGTCACTTCCTGCCCGACTGGTATTGCCCATACCTTCATGGCAGCCGAAGCGCTTCGCAAAGCAGCCACTCAGCTTGGCTACGAAGTCAAGATTGAAACCCAAGGCTCCGTCGGAGCCAAAAACCAACTGACTCCTGAAGATATCGATCGCGCCGATGCAGTAGTAGTTGCAGCAGATACCCACGTCGATCTGTCCCGGTTTTCTGGCAAACGACTCTACCAAACCTCAACGACGCAAGCGCTTAAAAACGGGGCAGGCGTGATTGCAGCGGCTTTGGCAGAACCGGAGCCAGCGGCTCAGTTTGCTGGAAACGGCGCAGGGCAAGCGCGATCGGGGGATTATCTGCAAGCCGTCAAGCAGGCAAAATCCGCACAGTCCGCGAGGCGATCGGGTCCTTATAAGCACCTGCTGACCGGAGTTTCGTACATGCTGCCCGTGATTGTGGCGGGTGGATTAATCATTGCCCTCTCGTTCGTGTTTGGGCTGAAACCCGAACCCGGAACGCTAGGCGATGCCCTGCTGCAAATTGGCGGCAAGTCTGCATTTACGCTGATTGTGCCCGTGCTGTCTGGCTTCATTGCCTTTTCGATCGCCGATCGCCCTGGCTTAGCCCCCGGTCTAATCGGCGGCATGTTGGCGGCAAACTTGGGCATGGGCTTTCTAGGCGGCATTCTCTCCGGTTTTCTCGCCGGATATATTGCCCTGTTCCTCCGAGAGAAACTCAACCTACCCGCCAACTTTGAAGGCTTGAAGCCCATTCTGGTGATTCCCCTCCTGTCCACGCTGGCGGTAGGCTTACTGCTGGTGTACGTCTTTGGAGTCCCAGTCAAAGCCATTCTGGATGGAATGACAGCCTTCCTGCAAAATATGGGTCAAACCAACGCCGTGATCCTGGGTCTGATTTTGGGCGGCATGATGGCAGTTGATATGGGAGGTCCCGTCAACAAGGCAGCCTATACGTTTGCGGTAGGAATGCTTGCAACCAATCTCTACGCGCCAATGGCAGCAGTCATGGCAGCAGGCATGACACCGCCCTTGGGCTTGGCGCTAGCAACGCTGCTGGCAAAACGCTTGTTTGACGAAGACGAACGGCAGGCAGGCAAAGTAGCAGCAGTCCTGGGGATTTCTTTCATCACCGAAGGAGCCATTCCATTTGCAGCCAAAGATCCCCTACGAGTCTTACCCGCCTGCATCGCAGGTTCAGCAATCACCGGAGCCTTATCGATGCTGTTTGGCTGCACATTGCGCGCCCCGCACGGCGGAGTCTTTGTCCTAGCCATTCCAAACGCAGTAGGCAACGGCGGACTCTACGTGGTGGCGATCGCAGTCGGGACATTAGTCACCGCGCTAGTGGCGATTCAACTCAAGCGTTTGCAGCCTAGACCCAAAGTTCAAGAAACGCCGGATCTGGTTTCTTCTGAGATTTAGCGATCGCGCTCCCGATGTCGCCTGGGTTGCATTGGGAACGCAAATTTCGCAAATTTATTAAAAAGCAATATAAAAAGCTCATAACCCTTGCAGGAACTGGGCTACACTCTCATGAAGTTTTTCTAATGATCACACCCTCCGATGATGAAAAATGAGATCTAAAATCAAATAAAGCGCGATCGCCAGGAGCCAAACCCATGGTCAATCCACTGCCGCTAATCACAACCATTCCCACAGAAACCTGGGTCAAAGCTGACTGGGAAGATTTCCTCACCTTTGCCGACGACCCAACGCTGGTCAACGGCAGGTTTTATTACGATCGCGGCTATATGAGGATTGAAATGTCTCCACTTGGAATTTCCCACGGGCGCGACAACACCGTGATCCCTTTGGTCATTAACCTGTATGCAGCCATCCGCAATATTCCGATTCTGGGGTTCACAAATACATCCTTTAGGAAAACAGGCATTCAAGAAGCACAACCCGATCTGGCGTTTTATATTGGCAACGACTTGAGATTTCCACCTCGAAATAACGCCCCAGTCAACCTGAATGAGATGATTCCACCGACGCTGGTCGTTGAAATCGCTGCCTCTTCTCTGCAAGACGATTTAGATCGAAAGCAAAAGCTCTACCAGCGCTTGGGGGTCAAAGAATATTGGGTTGTGAATGTCGCTGCTAGTCAGGTGATCGCATTTTCCCTATCCGCAGGAGAATCAACGGTGATTGATACCTCTCAGGTCTTGCCGGGTTTAGCGATCGCCCTAGTCGAAACAGCCTTGAGGCGTTCCCAAACCGAAGACGACGGAGCCGTTAGCCGCTGGTTGCTGGCAACCTTTCAAGCTTGATTAAGAATGATTAGACCCGATCGCCGCATCAGCCCGATCGCCAAAAAATTGCTGAGTCACCGCCTGCGTCACAATATGCGACAGCAGCCCCATTGGTCCCGCGAACAGGCACAACAGCAGCGAATGGATTGTCCAAACCCCCGATCGCTGCCCTTCCCAATAAATCCAACGCCCCACAAATAGATCCATCACCAAAAAGTGAGTCCAGCCCGTCGCCATCACCTTCTCATCTGCAAATAGACCCGCCAAAGCCGCCAAAGTCGGATTCGCAAACGCCTGCGCCGACTCCGGATTCAAGCTCAGCGCAAACAGATAGATGTAAGCGATCGCCAGAGGCACAAACGGCAACAAGGAACCCATCACTTTGCGAGTCACGCCCCAGTTGGGCAACAAAATCATCAAAGCCCAAAACGGCAAAACATAAACGTTGGTCAGGTCAAACAAAAGAGCAGGAGACATAGTTTTGAGGATGAAAGAAGTCAGAAAAGCTTAGCTGGGCACATTAACTGGGCACTGATTCGATCGCCTGCGCTGCATCAGCCGCATGAGACTGAGCCAAAGCCTCGATCGTCATATTCTCATAAATATCAAACGGCTGATGAATCCAAGGATTATCCGCCAGATAGTCCACATAATAGTCCGGCGCGATCGTCGAGCAAGACTTGTACCATAAAACCCCCGTGCGGATTTCCTCAATGTAGAAGCCATAATAGCGATCGAGCCAAGCCAGCGACTTTTGCAGACTCACGCCCGAATCCACCAAATCATCCACCAGCAACACATGACTCCCCAAACCGGGCGTAGTCATCGTCAGATCTCTCGAAAACACAATATTGCCCCGCGATCGCCCCCCTGAGCCGCGATAAGACGCAGTTGCCAGAATCGCCAAAGGCAAATCAAACATGCGAGACAGCAGATCACCGACCCGCAAGCCGCCCCGCGCTAAACAAATAATCTGATTAAACTCCCACTTCGACTCGTGAACTTTGACGGCAAGCTGCTCAATTTTGTGATGATAGTCAGTCCAGGAGACATGTAAATCTGACATAACTTGACTTAGATTGCTGACTTAGATTGCTGGGATGAGAAGCATGATAGCAGGGTGTTGAGGGCTAAAGGATGAGGCAATAGGCAAGGAAAGCGTTTCAATAGACAATTCAGATTTGGGTAGAAGATAAGGTTGGGAGAGCGATCGCGAATTATCATTAGAAAATTGACAGAGCTGATCTACCCTTCCTTATCCAACAGAGGTTTCTACCGTGGGCATTGTCGTCGAAAACGTATCCAAGCGATTTGGTGATTTTCAAGCGGTAGAGCAGGTCAACTTAGAAATTAAGACCGGGTCGCTGGTGGCATTGCTTGGACCTTCTGGCTCCGGAAAATCTACCCTGCTGCGGCTCATTTCCGGGCTAGAGACCCCGGACTCCGGCAAGATTCTGCTCACCGGACGGGATGCCACCTACGAAACCGTGCAGGAGC
>JBBSFA010000339.1:0-4642 GCA_038239185.1 Elainellales cyanobacterium
GTTGGGGGGCGAATGCAGAACGCTTGATCTTTTCAAACATCTTCTTACCGCTGAAACATCTTCAGCATCCGCTGCGTGACCAAGAAGCCGCCGGAAATATTGATCGTGCCAATCAGAATTGCGATCGCACCCAACACGGTGGTCGATGAACCCAAAGAGCCGGAGATTTGCAGCATTCCGCCCAGAATGATGATGCCGCTAATCGCATTGGTGACGCTCATCAGCGGCGTATGCAGCGCGGGTTTGACATTCCAAATCACCTGCCAGCCGACAAAGCAAGCCAGCACAAACACGGTGAAATGCGACAGAAAAGACGAGGGCGCACTCAGCCCTAATCCAATCAGCGCGGCTGCCAGTACGAGGGGCAGCACGAAGGGCGAACTGGATTTGGTGGGGACTGGAGCCGCGATCGCTGCCGCTGCCACAACAGGCTGAGGCGCAGGCGCAGGCGGCGGTGCAGCAGGCTTGGGAGCAGGATAGGTGATTTCGCCGTGATGCAGCACCAGTGCGCCGCGCACCGCTTCGTTTTCTAGATCGACTCGGAAATTCTCGCAGCCGCCCATCTCGCTGAGCATGTGGCAAAGGTTTGTGCCATAAAGCTGACTGGACTGCGCTGCCATGCGGCTGGGTAAATCGGTGAGTCCGACGATCGTCACACCGTTGTAGCGGTAGACTTCGCCCGGTTTGGTGACTTCGCAGTTGCCGCCCTGCTCGGCTGCCATGTCTACCACGACTGAGCCTTTTTTCATGCTCTCCACCATCTCACGAGTAATCAGCACCGGGGCTTTTCTGCCCGGAATCAGTGCCGTCGTGATAATGATGTCTACCTCTTTTGCCTGCGCTGCAAACAAAGTCATCTCTGCCCGAATAAACTCATCGCTCATCGTTTTGGCATAGCCGCCTTCACCAGAGCCATCTTCCGCAAAGCTCAGCTCCAAAAATTCTGCGCCCAAACTCTCGATCTGCTCTTTGACGACTAGGCGAGTATCGAACGATCGCACGATCGCCCCCAAGCCTTTTGCCGTGCCGATCGCCGCCAGTCCTGCAACGCCTGCGCCAATCACCAGCACCTTCGCAGGCTGCACTTTGCCCGCCGCCGTGATCTGCCCCGTGAAAAAGCGACCAAAATGATTTGCCGCTTCAATCACAGCTCGATAGCCCGCAATATTTGCCATGGAGCTAAGCGCATCCATTTTCTGGGCGCGGCTGATCCGAGGCACGGCATCCATCGCCAGCACGGTTGCTTGCTGTGCCACCAGCTTTTGCAGCAGGTCAGCATTTTGGGCGGGGTAGATGAAGCTGATCAGCGTTTGTCCGGCTTGCAGCAATTCGGCTTCGTGGCGATCGATCGATGAACGGAACTGGGGCGATCGCACCTTCAATACCACATCTGCCGCGTTCCACAGGGCGATCGGATCGGCAACAATCTGACAGCCGACTTCCTGATATGCCCGATCGCTAAAATTCGCCGCGTCACCAGCACCGGACTCGACCAGCACCTCAAACCCAAGTTTTTGCAGCGTCTTAGCGGTTTCAGGCGTGGTGGCAACCCGGCATTCTCCCGGATAAATTTCTTTGGGCACAGCAACCTTCAACTGGGTTTTTGGCAACGGATCACTAGTCTGGTTGGGCTGAACCGCCTGATTTGGCTCAATTGCGATCGTCATGAACTCTCCTTAATATTCGATGTCTAAAATTAAATTCTTGCGGGCAAAAATCTAAGCAGCTCTCAGTTTTTCCGCTTGATTGTGCTCCCTGTTGTAACCAGTCTGGATGGAGTTTTGCTGATGCTATCAAGCTGAAAAATAGCTTGATCAATCAACGCTTAATTAACCGATCGATCAATCGATCAATAGAAATGATTCAGCACCTCTGCTCTCGATTTAATTAAGAAATGCTAAGCATCAGACCCTTGGGAACCCTGAATCCAACTTCAATCAGTCTCCTCTGATGAGCACTCCAAATTGATCGCCTGTGACTCAATGCGATCGAGTCCTTTTGCATCCTAAAGGTAACTGTTCCTTTAAATTTAGTTCTTCAAATTGTCTTATGAATTCCATTCGTTCATACTCACTTTTATGTTTAGTTTTGTTCAAGTTGGTGACGTTTGTTTGCAGATATTATCTTGGACGATCGAACGATGTTTCTTAATAACAATTAACTTAATCAAAATCGCTAAAGGCTAGTGCTCCTTTTGGCAGCAGGACATCCTTGCGGTCTAATGTTCTAATATCTAAGGGTGGTACGCTAGATCGCCCAACTGGAACATCGCCATTCTTTTCTATGACTTCTCAGATGCCCCAACCCAAGCTGCTTTTGATTGACGGGCACTCCCTGGCGTTTCGATCGTATTTTGCCCATGCAAAAGGGCGAGACGGTGGGCTACGCACCTCTACAGGCATCCCCACCAGCGTCACCTACGGATTTGTCAAGGCATTGCTGGATACGCTGGAAGCGGAAAAGCCAGAGTATGTCGCGATCGCCTTTGACTTGGGCGATCCCACGTTTCGCCACGAAGCCGATGAAACCTACAAAGCGGGCAGACCCGAAACGCCGGAAGACTTTATCCCGGATATCAAAAATCTTCAGGAGGTACTGCGGGCGATGAGCTTGCCTGTGCTGACTGCGCCCGGCTACGAAGCCGATGACATAATTGGTACGCTTGCCCATCGCGCCAGCAAGGACGGCTTTCGCGTCAAGGTGCTGTCGGGCGATCGCGACCTGTATCAGCTCATTGATCCAAACGAACAAGTCACCGTGCTGTATCTCAGCACTGTGTTTGGCAGAGGTACGCCGCCGCCCAAAGAATTTGGCTTTCAGCAGGTCAAAGACAAGATGGGGATTTTGCCCAGCCAAGTCGTTGATTACAAGGCGCTCTGCGGCGATCCCTCCGACAATATTCCAGGAGTCAGAGGCATTGGCGACAAAACTGCTGTGCAGTTGCTCAATACCTATGGTTCGCTGGAAAAAATCTATGAGTCTCTCGCAGAGATTAAAGGGGCAATCCGCAGCAAGCTAGAAGAAGGCAAAGATTCGGCTTTGCATTCGCAGTACATGGCGCAAATTCACCTGGATACGCCGATCGATATCAAGCTGGAAGACTGCAAGCTGCAAGGCTTTGATGTCGAAACGCTGATGCCGCTGTTGGAAAAGCTAGAGTTTCGCCAGTTCCAACGGCAGATCAATCAGATCCAGGGGGCTTTGGGCGGCGCGATCGTCGAAGCTATTCCCGCTCCGGCTTCCCCTGAGCCGACTCCTAAACCTGCTGTGTCTTCCTGGCAAGACAATGACCTCTGGTTCTTTAGCGCTGAAGATACTGAGACGAGCGAGAAATTAAGCAGCGCGGCGATCGTCCCTCACATTATCGACACGCCCGAAAAACTGGCGGAACTGTTGGAGCGCTTGCAGACTCACCAAAATCCTACTGATCCAGTCGCTTGGGACACCGAAACGACCGCGCTTGATCCCAGAGATGCTGAACTGGTTGGAATTGGCTGCTGCTGGGGCGCGGGACTCGATCAGGTTGCCTACATCCCGACGGGACATCGATCGGGCACAAATCTGGATAAAGCGATCGTGCTGGAAGCGCTGCGATCGATTTTGGAAAGCGCTGACTATCCGAAATCGCTGCAAAACGCCAAGTTCGATCGCCTGATTTTGCGCTGTCAGGGAATTGAGCTGAAGGGCGTAGTGTTTGACACGATGCTGGCAAGCTATGTGATAGACCCGGAAGCCAAGCATGGTTTGAGCGATCTGGGACTAAAGCATCTCGGTCTAAAATCCCAGAGCTATACCGATCTGGTTCCGAAAGGCAAAGATATTGCCGATTTGGAGATCGCTGCGGTTGCGTCGTATTGTGGCATGGATGTGCATTTTGTGAGCTTGCTGGTTCCCAAGCTGCGATCGCTGCTGAGCCAGACACCAGAGCTGCTGAGTCTGCTGCTGGAGATCGAACAGCCCGTCGAGCCTGTCCTCGCCGAAATGGAATATCACGGCATTCGGATCGATCAGTCCTATCTCAAAGAGTTTTCCAAGCGGCTAGAGCATGATCTCGACAGCATCGCGCAGCAGGCTTATGAGGCGGCAGGGGAAACGTTCAATTTGGCATCGCCCAAGCAGCTTGCCGAACTAATGTTCGAGAAACTGGGACTCGATCGCAAAAAGTCGCGCAAGACCAAAACGGGTTATTCGACCGATGCCGCCACGCTGGAAAAGATGCAGGACGACCATCCGGTGATCAAGGCGATCGTGGAACATCGGACTTTGGCGAAGCTGAAATCCACCTATGTTGATGCGTTGCCTTTGCTAGTGCGATCGGACACCCATCGCGTCCATACGGATTTCAATCAGGCAATCACTTCTACGGGTCGCTTGTCATCCTCTAATCCTAATCTGCAAAATATCCCAATTCGGACTGCCTTTAGCCGCCAGATTCGATCGGCTTTCATTCCCGAACCGGGTTGGCTGATGGTCGCCGCCGATTATTCGCAGATTGAACTGCGGATTTTGGCGCACCTGAGCCAGGAGCCTGTGCTACTAGAAACGTACCGGAACAATGAAGATATCCACTCGCTGACTGCCCGCCTTTTGTTTGAAAAAGAGACGATTACGCCCGAAGAACGTCGCCTCGCTAAAGTAATTA
>JBBSFA010000340.1:0-4634 GCA_038239185.1 Elainellales cyanobacterium
ACTTTGGACAACCGATGGCGTATCGGTTCGCAAGGTCGCGGATCTGCTAGGGGGGACTGCATCCAGCGCTAGCTCTAGCCCTAAACAGCTTACGGCAGTAGGCGATCGCCTCTACTTCACTGCCAAAACGGGCGATACTGCCACGAACCTTTACCGCACAACAGATGCGAAAGGCTCAGGGGTTGAACTGGTTGCCCGCTCCAGCAACGCTGTGCCTAATCCAGATGGAACCCCTAGCAGTAACGTGGTTCCAACCATTGCAGGCTTGAACCTGGCAGAACTGGTTGCGGATAGCAGCAGCGGCACATTGTACTTCACGGGCGACCAACAGCTTGACCCAAATCCTTCGAGCGGCAGCGAACTGTTCCGCATCGTCAACAATGGCACGGTTGAGCTAACTGACCTGACCCCAGGCACAACCGGTTCTAATCTCGCCAATCTGACTGTGATCGACCACAAGCTATTTGCAACAGGCTTTGTCGGGGGTAGCTTCCAGGCTAGCCTCCTCCGCATTGATGGCTTCGGCGCAACGCCGGGTGTCGCAGTGATTAAGCAAGGTTCAACCGATCCTCAAAATCCAGGCTCGATCGCATTAACAGCATCTGGGAAGCTTCAATACACCGTAACAAACAACGGCGGCGCTTACACGCTATATTTTGCGGCTTCTAGTCCAAATGAAGGCAATGAGGTCTTTAAGCTGGCAAACGCTACAACAGTACCGGGGACAGGTGGCGGTGCAAACACCACAATTACTGCTCAACTGGTGGCGGATATTAAATCAGGAAACGCATCCGGATCGAATCCAACCAGCTTCGCGACCATTGGCAATACAATTTACTTCTTTGCCAACAACGGGAATGATGTGGGTCAGGCAGGTCGAGAGCTATGGAAGAGTGATGGGACAGCCAATGGTACTTCGCTAGTTCAAAACATTGACGGGTCTACCAGTGGATCGATCGCGGATGGGGCTTCTCTGGTGGTTTACCAGAACAAGCTTTACTTTGCGGCTGATAATGCCGTAGACGGGCGAGAACTCTGGTCTTACGATCCGGTAGGTGTGGGCGCTAATGCAGTTCCAGTTGAG
Organism: Elainellales cyanobacterium; assembly: GCA_038239185.1. Classification (GTDB taxonomy): domain Bacteria; phylum Cyanobacteriota; class Cyanobacteriia; order Elainellales; family Elainellaceae; genus FACHB-886. The sequence goes on from JBBSFA010000340.1 coordinate 1,085, forward strand.
ATTCCGATTAACACGCAAAATAAAGGTAGCGGTAGCGCTAATCCAGTTCAGCTCACGCCGATCGGCAATAACAGTCTGTACTTTGTGGCAACGGATGGGATTAGTGGTTTGGAACTCTGGTCACTATAGGGCGGTTAATCAACCGAATCGCTGACATTCAATAGATCGAACTAACCGCCTTTCGGACTTGAAGGGCGGTTTTTTGGGATGAATCTCATTGCAAGAACTTTCTGAAAATTCATTGAATCTTTTTAAAAAAGCCCCTCAGCCATTGAAAATTTCATCAGTGCCAGCCGTTAAATTACGTATTTCGCAAAATCCTTGTAAAAAAATAGACATAATCACTGGCTTTTTTTGAGTAGAGAAAATCGATCTTAGCAATAACCACTCACACAAACTCAAGGTATTAGCTATGCGATCGACTGGAAACTTCAAATTGGCTAAAGCTCCTCAAGTATCAGGCGATACTCAACTCAGCAGTGGCGACCAACAAACCTATGGCGGTCAGTTGAGTGGTACAAGTTCCGATCGCTTCTATCGGCTACGGCTGAACCAACGCAGCAGCCTCAATGCATCGCTCACAGCCGCAGATGCCAATGTCAAGCTGTCAATGCTCGACAGCCACGGCAAAACGCTAAAAGTTTCCAATCGCGCTGGGCAAACTAGCGAATCGATCAGCCGCAGCTTGCCGAAAGGAACTTACTACATCGAGGTTTCTGGACGGCACAGCAATACATCCTATCAACTGACTTTAGCGGCTAGCAGCGGACAGAAGGGCGGGGGGCGATCGGCTGATGCAGGAAACAACAATGCATTTGTACAGCGCATTGTGGAACTGACCAACTTCCAACGCAGCCAAGTCGGATTAGCCCCGCTTAAACTCAATCAAAAACTTTCGGCGGCTGCCTATACTCACAGCCGCGACATGGCGCTAAACGACTACTTCAGCCACACTGGGTCTGATGGCTCTGATGTCAATGCTCGCGTTCGCAGCGCAGGCTACCGCTACCGCAACGCAGGCGAAAACATCGCGGCAGGGTATGCCACGCCTGAAGAGGCAATGGAGGGCTGGATGAACAGCCCTGGGCACAAAGCCAACATCCTGTTTCCCTCTGTCACAGAAATCGGTGTTGGCTTCTATACTTTGAGCAACGACGGTGGTAACGCGCCCTATGAATATTACTGGACACAAGATTTTGCCACCCCTACCCGGTAGGTTGAGAGCAAGAAAGAATCACGCCATCCCCGGATTTGTGTCTTGGCGCGCAAAACAAGGCAGGTCGATCGCTCCAGGCGATCGCTGTTTCTTGGCAGGACGCAGCGGATGAATCACCGGAGAAGGCCAGCTCGAATGGGTCAGGGCTGGGATAAAACTATCAGATTGGGGATCGGGCTGAGGATCAGGCTGGGGATCAGGCTGACTGGATGAGGTCTGAGAGACTACTTCCTGAGGCGCAGTTTCAGGTTGTGCCAGCAGCGTTTCGGCAGATTGAGATTGGATTGCCTCAAAGTCGATCGCTTCAAAAGCAGTAAAGTCACCCGCTAAGCTCGCTTTCACGACATCTTCTGTAGAAACTTCAATCAGACGCGCCAAGTCTTGCCAAAGATCATCTTCCGCATCGGCATCAGGTGCTATAAGCTGTGGAGTCGGAGATTCTGCGATCGGATGGGCAGGTACGGCTGAAGCTTGAACTGGGAATTCGGCTAAGGCTTCAGTTAGGGCTTCAGATGATTCGGCAGATGGCTCGATCGGCTGCTCGGCAGATGGCTCGACAGACGGCTCAGCAGGCAGTTCACTTCCTGCACGCATCGCATCGGCTAGCTGCACTGCGAGAGGCTGCATGGCGACTTCTATCTTCTGCATCAGCGCAGGCTCAGAGAGGATTGCAGGCTCAGAGAGGATTGCAGGCTCAGGCAGGATTGCAGGCTCAGACGCGATCGGGTTAGCTCCCAAATCGTAGCTGACAGGTTCAGGCGTGATCGCCGCTGTATCCGGCGCTTTCTGTTCTGTAATCGGCAGTTGAAGCACGGGTAATCTCAAATTGGCTTCTGCTGATTGACTAACGGATTCAGGTGGAGCCGCTTCAGTTGAGGCAGGTTCTATCTCTTCTAGCCCAAAGGAATGTAACTTCATCCAGATGGCGCGTGGCGTGGCAATCTCATCGGCGGCTGCCCAAGGCTGAATCCGCTGTGCTTTCGGCAAAAAGGACGGATCGTCGATCGTGGGTGACATCGCTCCAAGGTCATACTGTGGAGCAGGCACTTCTAAACATTTCTCAAGCGCTACCTTAAATTGCAGGGTGTAGCGCTGTTGACGGTGCAAGCGGGCTTGCAGGTCGCGATTCGCGCCTTCTGCCTGCGCCAAAAGCTGTAATCGATCGCTGTAGTGCTGCTGAAGCAAAGCCGCTTCTCTTTCTAGCTGAGCCACTCGCTCCTGACTCGTTTCTAGTTGTCCAGTCAACGTTTCAATCAAAATCTGCTGACGCTGATGCGTCTGGTGAGCAAACTCAAGCTGATTGAACAAACTAGTGATTTGCTCCTGAGCCGATGGCAAATCTTCTGGGGATTGGCTAGCGATCGACTGGAAATCTTGCGATCGCCCCACTTCTGCCTGAAGCGCAACTTGGCTGCTCTCTAGCGCTTCCTCTAGCTGCGAGACGCGATCGAGCAAAATGCTGTTGCACTGGTTCAATTCTTGAATCAGGCTAATCAAATCCGTAATGTCGGTAGACTCTGTCGAATTGGCTGCATTTTCTGACCAAGCGGCGATCGCTGCCATTGGGTTAGGAACAGAGGGGCGAGAGGCTTCCTTCTCCGGCTGGGGTGCTTCCTGCTCAAACAGTAGATTGTCCGCATTGTCCTCCCACTCTGCTTCCGCTACCAAGGCGGCAAAAGGATTTTCCCAGTCTGGCGCTGCGGTTTCAGCCTCAGCGGGGTTAGGACGATCGAACGGGGCGTTTGCTTCACTCATGGCTCTCACTCAACAGCAGATCTGGACGGGAAGTGTAACAGAATATCGCTAGAACGGAACAAATATTGGAAATTTTCTTTACCTTAAACCAATCTAATAAACAGGCACAGACGGGCGATCGAGGCAAATCGATCGCGCATCGCGTCAGCGCAGCTTAATAGGTAACACACAAATCAAATTTGGTGACAATTTTTAGAGAATATTCTCACGGGTTCTCATGAACTCAGCGCTTCTTGCAGCAGTTCTCGGTGCATCAAGGCTCGATCGACCAGCGCATGAATCCGATCGCCCGATACGCCCTCGCCGTTAGCATATAGCTCAATCCAATCTCGGCTAATCTGATTGGCATCTGTTGGCATTTGCGCTAGCTCCCATCCCGGCAATTCCAGATCCTGCATGAGCTGTGAGACTTTGGGATCGTAGCTAATCGCAAAGCAGCGGCATTCTGCGACTGCCGCCATGATCAGCCCGTGGAACCGCATGGCGATCGTCATTTCCACGCCATGAAAGACTCCCATAAGCTGTTGTGGATCGGTAATCGTCAGGAGATGGCTGACTGCTGGAAGCTGAGCCTGAAGC
>JBBSFA010000341.1:0-4633 GCA_038239185.1 Elainellales cyanobacterium
CGGCTCTTACATTCGTTTGCCTGCTGAGAGCTGATCAAATTTCTGTTCTGTAACACGCCCCAGTTGCTCGTTCGCAGCACACATCCCGGCTGCATCTGCGGCTGCGAAATGTAGGCATTAAACGGACTGAAGGTCATAAAAGCCCGAATGTCTACCGTAATGGCGCTGGCTCCGTACTGGAGGCAAATTTCTGGACTCGGCGCTTTCTGGTCGATGTCGTAGCGGGTGGAAATAGTGCCTTGACCGGAAGTCGGCACGGCGCTGAGTGATACCCCGATAAACACCCCGATGACCAGAACGGCAACTAGGACAGAGATCGTGGCGGGTGTCAACAGCGAAACAAGAGATCTTTTGGGTGCGGCTTTTTCAGGTTCGCGATCTGGCATGGGTTCTGGCGATCGCTCTGGATAGCGATCGGGATAACGGGGCGATCGGGGCGGCACGTTAGGTCTACGTCTCATGTTGATCTCTGTCTTTCAGTTCTCTAATATATCGGGTCAGCCTGGGCAGAAATTAGGCGGGCTATCTATCCCTGGCAGCTACACAGCACTCTACCATCTACTACTACACATTAACCTTGACAAAGCACAACGCTTACCTTATTACCCTTACCTCTCAGTATGCCGCTGAATTTTGGAATCGTCTGGAGAGATCGAGGATCTACGACTGAAGACTCTATCCTTGCCCAAAGGTGTCACAATTAATAAAGAAAATTCTACATTTCCTAATAGTCTTATGTCCGTTAGCTCCCAGCCTTTGCCGATCGGGCGGCATCAGCAGCGATCGCTCCTTCGCAGCACCTTTGCCGATAGCCTCACCGTTTTTTGGGGAGATTGGCTCGATCTGCGAGTGCGGTTGCTGCAAGTGATCGCCTCTGGCTTAGTCTCGCCGCTGATCTATATTTTGGGGTTCGGGCTGGGGTTGGGTAGCGCCATGAACGTCAAACCACCCGTTGGCGATAGCTACTTGGAGTTCATCCTGCCCGGAATGGTGGCTTTGTCTTCCATGACGATTAGCTTCGGCGGCACTACCTTCTCGATTTGCGGCGAACGGCTTTACTCCAAAACCTTTGAGGAAATTCTGCTGCTGCCCGTTCATCCGCTAGCGCTGTTTTTGGGCAAAATGCTGGCGGGCGTGGTGCGCGGCATAATGACCTCTGCGGGGATTATCGTGCTGGCATTGCTATTTACCCATCGGCTCGGTTTTATCAGTCCTCTCTTTTTGATACTGCTGCTGCTCAACTGCGCCGTGTTCTCAGGCTTGGGTGTGATCGTGGGACTCAACGTCAAGTCTTTGGAAAGCGTCGGGTTGCTCAACAACTTCTTGATCGTGCCGATGTCCTTCTTGGGCGCGACTTTCTTTGATCCCGGTACGCTTCCGACTGCCCTCAAAGCGATCGTCTACCTTTTGCCTCTGACTTACACCAGTTTGGGGCTGAGAGCCGCTGTCTTCCAGCCGATCGCCCAATTTCCCTGGTTTAGCCTACCTGTTCTAGTAATCATTGGTATGATTCTTTGTGCGATCGGTGCTTACCAATTTGCCCATCAGCGAGACTAGACTTTAAAATTCATTCCTTTCTCATCCCCCCTTATGTCCTCTGACGATCTCCGCTCCACTCGACTAGAAAAAGTTGCTCAGCTCCGCGAGTTGGGAGTAAATCCCTACCCGTACAAATGGGAGGTCACGCAGCAAGCCGCAGCGCTTCAGCAGCAGTATGCAGAGCTGCCGAACGGTGAAGACGTGGAAGTGGAAGTGGCGATCGCGGGTCGAATCCTAGCGCGGCGCGTGTTTGGCAAGCTGGCATTCTTTACGCTGCAAGACGAAACGGGGGCAATTCAGCTTTATCTAGACAAAAAGAAAATTGAGGCAACGATGGCAGATACCGATTCTGCCGCCTTTGACCATGTGAAGCAGCTCACCGATATTGGCGATATTTTGGGGGTGAAGGGATCGATTAAGCGAACTGATAAGGGAGAGTTATCAGTCAGCGTCAGCCAATATGCGATTTTGTCAAAATCTTTGCTGCCGTTGCCGGATAAGTGGCATGGCATGACCGATGTCGAGAAGCGCTATCGACAGCGCTATGTCGATCTGATCGTCAATCCGGCGGTGCGTGACACGTTCCGCAAACGGGCATTGATTACAGCCGCGATTCGGCGGTATCTTGATCAGCAGGGATTTATCGAGATCGAAACGCCGATTTTGCAGAGCGAAGCAGGTGGAGCAGATGCACGTCCGTTTGTGACTCACCACAATACGCTAGAAATGGATCTCTATCTGCGAATTGCCACGGAGCTACACCTGAAGCGGCTGATCGTCGGCGGCTTTGAGAAAATTTTTGAGATGGGGCGGATCTTCCGCAACGAAGGCGTTTCAACCCGGCACAACCCGGAATTTACGTCGATCGAACTCTATCAGGCATACGGCGACTACAACCAGATGATGACCCTGACCGAAAACATCGTCGTAGCTGCCGCTGAGTCTGTGCTGGGAACCTTGCAGATTTCCTATCAAGGGACTGCGATCGATCTCACGCCGCCGTGGCGCAGAGCCACCATGCACGAATTGGTGCAGGAGCAAACCGGACTAGACTTCACGCAGTTCAAAACGCTAGCAGAAGCCAAAGCTGCCCTCAAAGCGATCGGTGTCCAAACCGCAGAGGACATCGACTCGATCGGCAAGCTGCTCAGCGACACGTTTGAAGAAACGGTAGAAGCTACCCTGATTCAGCCGACCTTTGTCACCGATTACCCGATCGAGATTTCGCCGCTTGCCAAAGCGCACCGCAGCAAGCCCGGACTGGTCGAGCGTTTTGAGCTATTCATCGTGGGACGCGAAACCGCTAACGGCTACTCTGAGCTGACCGATCCGGTAGACCAGCGATCGCGCTTAGAGGCGCAAGCCGCCCGCAAAGCCGCAGGCGATCTGGAGGCGCATGGAGTCGATGAAGACTTTGTGATGGCTTTGGAGTATGGGATGCCGCCGACGATGGGCATGGGCATGGGGATCGATCGTCTTGTAATGGTGCTGTGTGACTGCGCCAGCATCCGCGATGTGATTGCCTTCCCGCTGCTGAAGCCAGAAGCTTTGACTGAAGAGGCGATCGACCTGCCGCCGCAAGCATAAAGATGAAGACAAGTTGCGGAAATAGCGGCAAAGATTAATTCAGGGAAGACTAAAATTGCGGTATCCGCAGTAGGCTATCCTACCCAAATCCAGCAAGGATGCTGTTATCTGGAGTTCAAATCTCTTTTGGATAGCGGTTCTAGCGTTTTGGGCGATGAGAAACCACCATTAATAAAACCTGAACAGGGCTGACAAATCTAGCCCAAATGAGTTAGGACAGGTCTGAGAAAAGTGCGCTTGCGCTAATGTCTTTATTTTTCGGTGAATAGCTTATGGGTGTCTGCTATGAAGTACTCTAGAAATCCACGAATGATCTAATGAAATACGCCTTACGCTTCGCCTCTTTGTTGCTCGTTGCCGCGCTAGCACTTTCTGCTTGCGGGAAAGGGAGCAGCACTGCCACCACTACTAAACCTGCGCTGGATGCTGCGGCTGCACCGTCGGCTGCGGCTCCGGCAGCCTTACCAGAAGCGTCTCCATCCGCCTCCTCCTCTACGGCATCTGCTACTGGACAAAGCTATCGAGAAAAGAATGGCTTATTTGAAATTGCTTTTCCAGAAGGATACACCTACGAAGAGACAGGCAGTGGCATTGCCTTTGTCTCTAAAGATCAAGGCTTTGGCGGCTCTGTAGACTTCGCTTCCTCTCAGGGAACGAAACTCTCGAATGACCAACTGGCGCAGGCATTGAAAAAAGAATATGAGAACCGCCTGAAAAATGTCCAGTGGCAAGACACTAAACCGCAGCCAGATGGCAGCATCCGAGTCGATTGGGTCGGTAAAGATGCCAGCGGCAACCAGCTAGATGCCGTCAGTTTTGTGGAGCAGCACGGCGATAATGTCTTTATTCTGAATCTGTTTGGACTCAACAAATCCTATCAGTCCTACAATAGTGATGCCGAAAAGATCGTCAGCACATATCATATGAAGCAGCAATAGGCGATCGCCCCTAACAAATATTCCAAAAAGCATCGGCGTAGAGACATCTCTACGCCGATCGGGTTTTAGGCAATTTTTTAAACGCTAGTTTGAGACTTCTGCCATCTCGATCGTCTGTCCATCTAGATCTTTGACCAGGAAGTTGAGCGGCTTATCGCGACGAATCTTGTGCTTTACGCCATAAGATTGAACTCGCATCAGCACTTGCTCCAAGCAGTCGTGGTCGAAGCAGACATGGCGCTGGCGATTTTTTTCGCCCAGGCTAGCCCCAGTAATAATGTGAAGCTGCGTATTTTTCCGGAGCTGATACCACAGTCCTTCCGAGGTTTGGTAGCTTTGAGTCATGGGGCGACCCAAACTCGCGGTGCTGCCATAAAGGGGATCGATGCCTGCTGTGCCGATCGACTGCTCATAGTTGTAGTAATAGTGCAAAGGCACATCTGCCACAGGCAATCCCAACAGTCCTTCATAAAACTGCCGCGCTAGCTCCAGATCGGTCACCATCATGGTGTAGACCTTGGGAGCGCTGGTCAGAAACATCCACATGGCTCCGGCATAAGCAATCAGCA
>JBBSFA010000342.1:0-4632 GCA_038239185.1 Elainellales cyanobacterium
AAAGACTAAAACCAGCGCCAGACCTAAAATAGCGGCGTAGATGCTGCGCTGAATGCTGTCCTGCCCCAATGTCGCGCCGACCGTGCGGTTTTCCACGATTTCAACGGGCACAGGCAGCGCACCGCCGCGTAGCTGCACCGAGAGATCCGAGGCTTCTTGGCTAGTGAAACTGCCCGTAATGCTGGCTCTACCGCCCGTAATCCCGCTCTGAGCATACTGTGACTGCACCGTTGGAGCGCTCAACAGACTGTTGTCTAGAAAAATTCCCAGGCTGCGTCCCGTGCCCGCTACGCTCTTCGTGAGCTGAGCAAACTGATCGCCTCCTTGATCGCTAAAGGCAAGCACGACTTCCCAAGCGGTTCCACCCAGCGGCTGAGCCTGCGCGTTTTTGAGTCCTTCGCCCGTCAAGCCCGACTTGTCGAACAAATCCGCGATCGCTTTATTCGTTGTATCTAGTTCAACTTGCTTTTTGTCAATTTCGGCTTTATCTGCCTTTGCCTGCTTTAAGGCATCTAGCTCGGCTTGCTTCTGCTTCTCTTGAGCAAATTCGATCGGCAGTCGGGCTTCGGTTCCAGGTTTCTGGCTGCGGAAGTCGAGCTGGGCGGTTCCGCCTAGGACTCGCTCTGCCTGCTCCGGATCGCTCACTCCGGGGAGCTGCACCACCAGTTGGCTGTTGCCGACCGTTTGCACCACCGATTCAGAAACCCCTAGCCCGTTGATCCGGTTTTCCACCACGCGCTTGACGGACTCTAGCTTCTCTGGGGTGATTTCCCGCACTGTATCGGTCGTTTTCACCTGAAGCGTCAACTGAGAGCCGCCCTGCAAATCCAAACCGAGGCGAACCGGAAACTGCACTAGCGCTCCGATCGCCACGATCGCCAAAACCAAGATCACTGCCAAAATCGATCGTTGTTTGCCCATAGCTGTAGCCCATATAACGATCGCTATGATAGCTGGATTTGCGGGGGCATTGTCTCTCTAAATTTGTAGGGCATCTGTCTATTTGGCTCAATTTATCTATCGTTGGGCGTAGATCGTTCCCCAATAGGGTTCAATGCTTTTAGGGTAGAATGCCGATAGTGTCGTCTTAGCTGATTTGAACCCAGACTTGGCAAAGCTGAGACTTTTGACCCCGCATTGCTCGATCGTCTATGATTGCCCAGCCAGTTGCTCGGTCATCCTCAGTCTTACCCAAGTAGGGGCCTTGTAAGACCTGAACCAGAGAAAGACCCGAACAAGAGAGGAATTGAAAACATGGCATTTGAACAAGCCCCACTTCCCTATGATCCCGGTGCGTTAGAACCCCATGGGATGTCTGCCGAGACTTTCTCTTACCACTACGGCAAGCACCACGCCGCCTATGTGACAAACCTTAACAATTTGGTTAAAGATACTGAACTCGCAGATAAGCCTTTGGAAGAAGTGATCCAAATTTCTTTCAAAGATCCAGCTAAATCAGGCATTTTCAACAATGCAGCCCAGGCTTGGAACCACACCTTTTTCTGGAACAGCCTCAGCCCCAACGGTGGCGGTACGCCTACAGGTGAGCTAGCTGCCAAGATTGACAGCGACTTGGGCGGCTATGACAAGCTGAAAGAAGCCTTCAAAACCGCAGCGACGACTCAGTTTGGCAGCGGTTGGGCATGGCTGGTGCTAGACAATGGCACCTTGAAAGTGACCAAAACCTCCAATGCAGAAAATCCGCTGGTGCAGGGTCAAGTGCCTCTGCTAACTTTAGATGTGTGGGAACATGCCTACTATCTGGATTACCAGAACAAGCGACCTGATTTTATTCAAAACTACCTCGATCGCCTGATTAACTGGGAGTTTGCGACTCAAAATATGGCAGCAGCCTAGCGCTTTCCGTGAACTTCTGAAAGCTTTTCTAGTTTAAATTCCTAGAGCCTCCGGTCACTAGAGCTTGTGCAAAAAACTCTCTACTGATTGGAGGCTTCGCTTTTTGTATCTAATTCCACCTTTTGTATCTATTAGATTCACGCTGAAAAGATTTTGAACCTCCAGTTTGGATGTGTAATGCATATATGTATTGCTTTTGCAAGCTATTTGGATCACATTATAAATCTTGCTTTTGATGAGAAACTGGCGGGCACAATTTGTATAAATATGCTACATTTTTCCTCTGACCTTTAGTGTTGCGATCGAACTGTATTTCTGAATACTGACTCTCTTTCCTCCAGCAGGCAAGATGACAGAGCTGGGGCAAGATGACAAGATCAAAATCGCAAGATTAAGTGAATCCGCCGTTCTCAAATCCGCGCTTTCTTATGGATAGTCAAGCTTTATGGATAGCCAAGACTTAGCAAGATACATCGAAAGCGTTGACGGTATTTCCAAACCTTGGTTGCTGACGCAGCTCCGCCTCAAGAAACTGATGGAGCGCCGCGCCACAATCTCTCCAGAAGTCTATGTTCAGGAGCTAGCAGACATCCACCAGGATCTAATGAAACTGGGTGAGTGGTGGATAGGAATTGAAGACGAAGTTTTTTAAGGTGCGTCCGATCGCCATTTTCTTGACATGTATAACCGCAAAAGACTTTTACCAGATTCTATACCGGATTTATCCCAACCTTTGAACCTCGATCATCCCCAGTACTACCTCAACCAGGAGTTAAGCTGGCTGGAGTTTAATCGGCGCGTGCTGGCAGCCGCGATCGCGCCTCGGACGCGGTTGCTAGAGCAAGCCCGGCTGATGTCGATTTTTAGCAGCAACCTGGATGAGTTCTTCATGGTGCGGGTCGCTGGACTGAAGCGCCAAGTGCTTGCCCAAGTTGACCAGCCCAGTCCTGATGGGCAATTGCCCCAAGCACAGCTCAAGGCGATCGCCCGCACCTTGCGTCCCATGGTAGAGGAACAGCATCAGCAGGTTCAGCAGGTGTTACGCCCCCAGTTGGCAGCAAAAGGCATTCATATCCTGGACTATGCAGACTTAACTTCGGCACAGCGAATTTATCTGCAACAGTATTTTGAGACGCAGGTTTATCCGACTTTAACGCCCATGGCAGTCGATTCTTGCCATCCGTTTCCGCATATTTCCAACCTCAGCCTCAACCTAGCGGTGACCCTAGAGAATACCCAAACGGGCGAAATGAGGCTAGCAGGAGTGCGCTTGCCGCAGGACTTACCGCGCTTTTTGTCTTTCCCAAAAGCTTTGTGGCAAAAGCAACGAGGACGGATCACGGCTTGGATGGGGCTGCCTTTGGAACAGGCGATCGCCAATAACTTAGAAGCTCTCTTCCCTGGAATGACGATTCACAATTGCTCAGCGTTTCGGGTGACGCGCAACAGCGATTTGGAACTGGAAGAAGAAGATGCCGACGATTTGTTGCAGGCGATCGAGCATGAGCTGCGGAAGCGGCAGCGCGGCGGCGTGGCAGTGCGGCTGGAGATCCAGAGCGATATGCCGCCAGAAACGCGCCAAGCGCTGATCGAAGAGTTAGAGCTGGCTGAAGCTGATGTTTATGCGATCGACGGACTGATGGGCTTGAACGACCTCAGCGAATTGGTATCGCTGCCAGTCCCCAAACTCAAAGATGCCCCATGGGTTCCCACCGTTCCACCCGCACTGCGGCAGGTCAAAGGGCTACAGTCGTTTGCCTACAGCGGAGCGCAGGGTGGCGGCACGCATAGCGGCGCAGATCAGGGCAGTTCAGATGATCTATTTGCCGCCATTCGCCACCAGGATATTCTGGTACACCACCCCTATCATTCCTTCAGCGGCTCGGTGCATCTGTTCATTGCCCAAGCGGCAAGCGATCCGGATGTGCTAGCCATTAAAATGACGCTGTATCGCACGGCAGGCGATTCCCCGATCGTTCAGTCGCTGATTACTGCCGCTGAAAATGGCAAGCAGGTTGCGGTTGTGATAGAACTGAAAGCACTGTTTGATGAAGAAACGAATATTCACTGGGCGCGAAAGCTAGAAAGCGCCGGGGTGCATGTCGTCTATGGGTTGATGGGGTTGAAAACCCACACCAAAGTCACGCTAGTCGTGCGACGAGAGCACAACCAGATTCGACGCTACGTTCACATCAGCACGGGCAACTACAACCACCGCACGGCTCGCACCTACACTGATTTGAGCCTGTTCAGCGATCGCGCAGATCTAGGCGCTGACCTGTCTGATCTGTTCAATTCGCTCACAGGCTACTCACGGCAGCAGTATTACCGCAAGCTGCTCGTGGCTCCGGTCAACCTGCGCGATCGCCTCATGAGCCTGATTGAACGCGAAATCCAACACTGTCAGGCAAACCGACCGGGGCGAATTGTGCTGAAAATGAATGCGCTAGTCGATTCAGGCATGATTCAAGCGCTCTACAAAGCCTCTCAGGCAGGTGTAAAAATAGACTTAGTCGTGCGCGGTATCTGCTGCTTACGCCCTGGAATCGCAGGCATTAGCGGCAATATTCGGGTGATCAGCGTCATGGGTCGGTTCTTAGAACACTCCCGCATCTTTTACTTCCACAACGACGGCGACAGCGAAATCTTCATCGGCAGTGCCGACTGGATGCCGCGCAACCTCGATCGCCGGGTCGAAGTTGTCGTGCCGATCGAAGACCCCACGCTCGCCAAAGAGCTAGAAACCATCCTAGAAGTCTTACTGAAAGACAACCG
>JBBSFA010000343.1:0-4615 GCA_038239185.1 Elainellales cyanobacterium
CAATTTTCTGACGTTGCCAGTTTCAATAGATTTCCTGCTAGCTTAGCAGGACAATCGCTCAATCCAGTCAGGAATATAACGCCAAGCGTCGTTTAGTTCTGCATCATGAAAGCGATAGTCCGGATCTTTCAGCTCCACTAACGCCCAAAAGCGATCGGAGTGATTGAGATGAACGGTATGACACAGTTCATGCACGAACACATACTGAACCAAGTCGGGCGGCAAAAATAGTAGCTTATAGTTCAAACTAATGTTGTGCTGGCTAGAACAACTTGCCCAAATTGTTTTTTGCCCCCGCACCGAAATTTTCTCGCTGGGCAGCTTGATCTCTCGGCTCACCTGCCGCAGCCAGGGAATCAACTGCATTTCTGCTTTGCGGGTTAACCAATGCTTCAAGATGCGATAGCAAGTCTCTGGCTGATCGATCGCCCCTGTCACCGTCAGATGATAAGGCTTAGCAGGATTAGTCGTAATTTGCCATGCCTTAGCGGGCTGGTAGCGAATATTCCAGGTTTCGGCAACCGATCGCAGCTCAATCTGGGTGGGAAGCTGCAACAGCGGACTCGCGACCGCTGCCGTGGAGCTGGTCAGTCCGGCTGCCTGCCGCTCGGCTGCTACGCGCTGAGTCGTTTTGGCGATCCAATCTTGCCGTTTTGCCAAAATGTCTGGCAGCTTGCGGCGATCGAATCCTTGAGGAATTACGACTTCAACCTCGCCTAGATGTGAGACTTTGATACTGACATGCTTTGCCCTAGCGCTTTCCCGAATGGTATAGGGCTGAGTTTTGTAGGGTTTTGCCGTTGCCATAAAAGCTGCTAATTGCTCAATCCGCTTGCGATGAACTTCAGAAGAATCTGCTGATGAGGTTTGCCGAGCGGATAGGATTTACCCATGCGATCGGAATAGCGATGCCCTTGTTGGATCTCTTCTATAGTAACGAGTCCCAGGTCACATCCCTCGTTAAGTTGTAATGCATCCAGCCCAACTAACAGCGGCGCATAGAAAACGTGGCGGATCAACTGCAAGCCTTCCGGCGACTCCTCCATATAGTTTAAAAACAGCGTCAATTCAGGTGGCGCATAGCCAATCTCCTCCAGCAGCTCTCGCTGCATCGCGACCGCTGGAGGCTCATCTGGCTCCAAGTGTCCGCCAAAAAACCCCCAGCAGCCGGGATGAGCAATCTCTGGGTTTTCGTCGCGGAGCTGCATCAAAAAACAATCTTCTCGGTAAAGAATAGCGATCGCAACGGCAAGACGAGACATAAACTTTTCGTAGGATAATTTTTGGCAGGACTGCGATCGACCTACCCTGAAGCCAGAGCACAAAGATTTCTGGCAAAGCGAACTAAAACTAAGACACTAAAAAACTAAGACACTAATTTGAGACACTAATTTGAGACACTAGTGAAAAGGGAAGGCGATCGGTACTGTTTATCGGTATTGTTTAAAGTCCGACCCTAAATTTAGCGTACTTCCCACATTAATTCGATCTCCAATGAAGCGATGGCTGGTTTATTAGATGGCAAGGCGCTTGCTGCCCGGATGCAAGCCGAAATGACCGAGCAGGTCAAAACGCTGCAAGCCCAGGTCGGTCGTCTGCCTGGATTAGCCGTGCTAATGGTAGGTGACAATCCGGCTAGCGCGGCTTACGTGCGCGGCAAAGAAAAAGCCTGCGATCGCGTTGGGATTGCCTCTTACGGTCAGCATTTGCCGACTGAAACCTCCCAAGCGGCGTTAGCAGAAATGATCCAAGCCCTCAACCAGGACGATCGCGTCGATGGCATTCTCGTGCAGTTGCCGCTCCCCGATCACCTGGATGACGTGGCTTTGCTAAATCAGATCGACCCAGACAAAGACGCAGACGGACTGCACCCGGTCAATTTGGGTCGGCTGGTGCGGGGCGAATCAGGGCTACGGAGCTGCACTCCTGCCGGAGTTATGCGGCTGCTGGCGGAACACGAGATCGACCCGCAGGGCAAACAAGCCGTCGTGATTGGGCGCAGCATTTTGGTGGGCAAGCCGCTGGCTTTGATGCTGCTCGAAGCCAACGCGACGGTGACGATCGCCCACTCCCGCACCGCAGATTTAACGGCAATTGCCCGCTCTGCTGATATTTTGGTGACTGCGATCGGCAAAACTGAGTTGGTCACCGCCGAAATGGTTCAACCCGGAGCCGTCGTGGTCGATGTCGGTATCAACCGCATCGTGGATGCCGCAGGCAAAGCTCGTCTGGTCGGAGATGTAGACTATGCCGCCGTCGCTGCCGTTGCAAGCTGGATTACTCCCGTTCCCGGTGGCGTAGGTCCTATGACTGTGACCATGCTGTTGCAAAATACAGTATGGAGTTTTCAACGCAGAGTCGGAATGATGCTATAAAAAAGCCCTGCCATTCAAAAATAATAAACAGGATTTCCAAGATGTCGTATATGCCGCACGCTCTACAGGGGGTGAAGAGATGACCAGCACAACCAAACACAGCCCAGCCGCCCAATCTACTTTTGATCTGATGGGCTATCTATCCGCCCAAAAGGAACAGATTGAAGCCGCGTTGGATGCCTCGATCGCCCTCACCTACCCAGAGAAAATCTACGAGTCGATGCGCTACTCCCTGATGGCAGGCGGCAAGCGGCTGCGTCCCATCCTCTGTTTAGCAACCTGCGAGCTGATGGGCGGCACGGTGCAAATGGCAATGCCGACCGCCTGCGCCCTAGAAATGATCCACACCATGTCGCTGATCCATGACGACCTGCCCGCCATGGACAATGACGACTATCGGCGCGGCAAGCTGACCAATCACAAGGTCTATGGCGAAGCTATCGCCATTCTGGCAGGCGACGGATTGTTAGCCTATGCCTTTGAATTCGTGGCAGTGCAAACCCAGCAGATTCCTGCCGATCGCCTGCTCCAAGTGGTCGCCAGACTAGGTCGCGCCGTGGGTGCAGCCGGATTGGTCGGCGGGCAAGCGGTCGATCTGGAATGCGAAGGCAAACCCGATGTGACTTTAGAAACGCTCACCTTCATCCATCGCCACAAAACGGGGGCGCTGCTAGAAGCCTGTGTGGTCTGCGGGGCGATCCTGGCAGGCGCTTCCGACACCGATGTCCAGCGTCTGACTCGCTATGCCCAAAATATTGGGCTAGCCTTCCAGATCATCGACGATGTGCTAGACATCACCGCGACTCAAGAGGAGTTGGGCAAAACTGCCGGAAAAGATTTGCAGGCGCAGAAAGTCACCTATCCCAGCATTTGGGGCATTGAGGAGTCCGTCCGGCAAGCCAACCAGATGATTGCCGATGCCAAAGCTGAACTCACTGCCTATGGCGATCGAGCCAAACCGCTGATGGCGATCGCGGACTATATCACCGCCCGCAAGCACTAGTTCCCCAAACCCTGGCTCCTAAGGCGCTGGCTTTTTAGGATTTTCTCCCCCTGTTCACTTAGTTCCCCCACTATGCAGGAATTTCCCGCTATCCTGGATAACCACATTTTGATAATTGCTCTGTTCGCCTGTTTACTGGCGCAGGTGCTCAAAGCGATTGTTTCAGTTGTACAGCACGGCAAAATTGACTTTCGAGCCATGATAGGAACGGGTGGAATGCCCAGTGCCCACTCTGCCCTGGTTACCGCCTTAGCAATGGGGGTCGGACAAACGGCAGGCTGGGCATCTGGGGAGTTCGCGATCGCCTTTTGTTTCGCCATCATCGTCATGTACGATGCCGCCGGAGTCAGGCAAGCAGCCGGAAAGCAGGCTCGCATTCTCAACCAAATCCTGGATGAGCTATTCCACGAACATCCAACCTTCAATGAAGATCGGCTCAAAGAGCTATTGGGGCATACCCCGGTACAGGTAATCGCGGGTTCTCTGCTAGGAGTTGCCGTGTCCTGGATTGCGGCTCCTGCCTATTAGTCCGGCTAGCTACGCGCCGTCCCAGCCACCGCAGGCGTGAGCAGCATCACCCGCCGACTATCCACCATCTGCGCCGTAAAGCCGCGATCGTTCAACGTTTTCAGCAGTGCGGTCGCTGCCGCTTGATCCGCCGTCTGGATTGCCAGCAGGTAAGGGCGCTGCTGATAGACCGCTAGCCCGACGCTATGGTCGATCGCTTGACTCAGCTCGGTTGCCACTTCTGGGCGATCGGCATAGTTCACCAATACCGCATAGCCTGCACCCAAAGGCTGCGGGTTATAGGCAACGGGCGCAGGATTAGCCGCGCTAGCCGCCGGAGATGCCGGAGTAGATGGAGTCGTCGAGGTCGCCGGAGCAGTCGAGGTCGCTGGACGGGCAATAAACGCCTGTAAGCCAGTGCGATCGCTGACGTATTTTGCCCAAGCGTTCGCAATATCAGCGCTTGAAAACCCCTCTACTCGAATCACATTGCGGCTCTGGTAGTCGCAAGCCGTCAGAATCGCATTGTTCGGCAAAAGCTGCTGAAGCTGCGTCTGGGCATCGCTGCGGGCATTGACCACCAGCAGCAAAAACTGATTTTCCCTGGGCGGCAGGCAGGCAGACTGAGGCTGGGCGATCGCTGATTCTGACAGCCCAACCAAGCCAACTCCTGTGCCCAGCAAAACCGAGCCAATCGCAACAGGCTTGTACAGAAAATCCAGAAGCCGCA
>JBBSFA010000344.1:0-4605 GCA_038239185.1 Elainellales cyanobacterium
GCTGGCTTATGCGATTCACCTCAAGCAGCTTTTGCTGATCTATTGCCTGTTTGTTCCTTTCACAATGGTGCAAGAATTGCACTGGTGGACTGGGGCAGTAGTCGTGTTGATCAGTTTCACGCTGTTTGGCATCGAAGCGATCGGCATTGAGATCGAGAATCCGTTTGGCAGAGATGCCAATGACCTGCCGCTAGATAGTTTCACAGAAACTATGCAGCGCAACATCAGTGATATTACACAGCTAGTCCCCTCTAGCGCCAGAGGGATATTTTGGGAAGATCAATCTTTAGAAATTCCATAGTACAGTTTCAACCTATCAAAAAAGTGTTGCTGCCATCCCTTGAGAATGACAGCAACACTTTTTGATAGAAACTAAGCCGAATTAGCCCTGCCGACCGATGCCCAAATAGCGGAAGCCTGCCGCTTCAAGCGCCTGCTGATCCAGGAAATTACGACCGTCAATCATCACCGGATGAACCATCAACTGAGCCATCTTCTTGTAGTCTAAGCTGCGGAAGATCTTCCAGTCTGTGACCAGCACCAGCGCATCACAGCCATCTGCTAACCGCTCTGGATCGGTTTCCACAATCACATTCGACAAGCCATAGCGCATCCCGCTTTGAGAGACAAGCGGATCATAGGCTTTGACGCGCGCACCGAGGCGATCCAATTGTTCGATCAAGTCCAACGCGGGCGCATCGCGCAAGTCATCCGTATCGGGCTTAAAGGTCAGACCCAGCAAGCCAACCGTTTTGCCTTTCAGAATCTTCAGCACCTGTTGGAGTTTCTCTAAGGCGATCATCCGCTGGCGCTGATTGACGCTGACTGCTGCCTTCAGCAGGTGGGCTTCGTAGCCATAGTCCTCAGCGGTGTGGATCAACGCCGACACATCTTTAGGGAAGCAAGACCCACCCCAGCCGATGCCAGCCTGCAAGAACTTGTTGCCGATGCGGGAATCTAAGCCAATCCCTCTGGCAACTTGCGTCACATCTGCGCCGACGCGATCGCAAATATTGGCGACTTCATTAATGAAGCTGATTTTGGTTGCCAAGAAGGCATTCGAGGCATATTTCACCATTTCAGCCGAGCTGAGGTCAGTCACCACTACAGGCACGGTTGACTGCAATTTGTCTTCGGCAAACTCGCGAGACACGATCGGCGCATATAGCTCCCGCATCATGCCTACCGCCCGCTGGCTATTACCGCCTAGGACGATGCGATCGGGATTGAACGTATCGTGAATCGCAGAGCCTTCGCGCAGAAACTCTGGGTTGCTGACGACATCAAAATCTGCGTCAATTTCCAGAGTGGCGTTGCCGCCGCCTGTTGTCACCATTTGCTGCCGTTCGGCAACGCCGTCTAGCACAAGCATTCTGACCCAGTCGCCAGAGCCGATCGGCACGGTCGATTTGTTCACAATCACTTTATAGCCACCGTTGAGGTGCGCCCCAATGCCGCGCGCCACTGCCTCAACATAGCGAGTATCGCTCTCGCCTGTCGGCAAAGGAGGAGTCCCAACAGCGATGAACAGAATCTCGCCGTGCGCCACACCTGCCGCTAAATCGGTCGTAAACTCAATTCGCTGGGACTGGATTGCACCTTGCATCAGTTCTGACAGCCCCGGCTCAAAGATAGGCGATTGACCCGCTTGCATCAGCTTGACTTTTTCTTCATTGTTGTCAACGCAAATCACGCTATGACCAATGTGTGCCAAGCAAACGCCCGTCACTAAGCCAACATATCCCGTACCAATAACGCATACACGCATAGCAGTCCTCAGCAGTGAATGGATAATTAAGGAAAGTTACAAAGACAAGCCTACAAAGGCAAAACCGCTTCGACTGGAGCCACCTCTGGCGCTGGCGCAGCCATGCGCGATCGAAAATCCTCGATCGTCAGCTTCAGCCCTTCTTGCAGATGCACGGTAGGTTGCCAATCGAGCCAGCTTTGTGCCTTCGTAATGTCCGGTCTGCGGCGACGCGGATCGTCCTGTGGCAATGGCTCAAACTTGACCTCTGAGCCAGGATTCACCATTTCTTGAATCGTTTTTGCCAGCTCTAAAATTGTGTACTCGCCCGGATTGCCCAAATTCATCGGTCCAATATGGTTGCTGTTCATCAGGCGGATGAAGCCTTCGACCAAATCGGACACATAGCAAAAACTGCGGGTTTGAGAGCCATCTCCATAGACGGTCAGCGGCTCTCCTCGGAGTGCCTGCACGATCAGATTGCTGACTACCCGACCATCGTTCTCCAGCATTCGCGGTCCATAGGTGTTGAAAATTCGCACCACCCGGATGTCTACATCATTTTGCCGATGGTAATCAAACGCTAAAGTCTCTGCGACCCGTTTGCCTTCGTCATAGCAGCTCCGGATGCCGATCGGATTGACGTTGCCCCAATAATCTTCCGTTTGGGGGTGAACTTCTGGATCGCCGTAGACCTCAGAGGTCGAAGCTAAAAAGAAACGCGCCTTCACCCGTTTCGCTAAGCCCAACATATTCAGCGTGCCCATCACGTTGGTCTTAATCGTTTTGACCGGATTATATTGGTAATGCACGGGAGAAGCCGGACAAGCCAGGTGATAAATCTGATCGGCTTCCAACCGAATCGGCTCGGTGATATCGTGGCGAATTAGCTCAAAGTAGGGATGTCCTATCCACTTGAGGATGTTCCGCTTGTGTCCGGTGTAAAAGTTGTCCAGACAAATTACTTCGTGCCCTTGATTCATTAAGCGATCGATCAGGTGAGACCCGATGAAACCCGCACCGCCTGTCACTAAAATTCGCATAGTTGATGAAAGAGAAAGGGTACAAGAAGACTGCTACAGCAAAATCAAATTGGTGAAGGACTACCAAAAAGTCCAAGCCATAACATTTTCAATAAACTTTTATAACAATCTAGTGATCGGACTCAATGATCTTGCGACTAAATCAGGTGAGTTCATTAAATCTTTACGATTAAGACCATAGGATCAATGGTCTAGCCAAGATATCGATCGGTTTGAAAAGACTATATACGTGTTTTTCAAGTTAAAAGTAGTATAGTTTGGGCAAAAAAATCCGTAAACTTACTCGTATATCCCACGATCGCAGCGAAAAAACAGCAGGGTTTCGGTGAGGCTTGGTTAAATATCCGCAAAGAATTGATGAAGTCCGATCGCCCGATCGGACTGACGCTGCTTGACCTACCGAGGAGCAGAAGCTGAAGCTAAGGTGGCAGCAGCGAGTGGATCAACTGCTGTCCAGCCTCCAGTCGTCGGCAACAGGGTTTCAAAGTGGAGGTGTGGTCCTGTGGAATTTCCCGTGCTGCCGACCAATCCCAAAACGGCACCTTGAGCCACTTGATCGCCGGGTTTAACGGCGATCGCGGAGAGGTGACCATAAAGATTTTGTTCCTGCCCAGACACGGCTTCTACGATGACCGCTAGCCCATAGCCGCCCATCTCGCCCGCTTGGACGACCCGACCCGCCATCGCGGACAATACAGGCGTTCCAAAGGGCGCACCCAAATCCAGCCCGGTATGAAAGCGTCGATCGCCAGTAATCGGGTGAATCCGCCAGCCAAACCCAGAGGTAATAGGAACGGCGATCGGCAAGGGAAAAATCATGCCGTTGCCAGTCAGTTTACGATTCATCGCCGGACTCATGGCATAAGCTTGCTGGGCATTTGAGGACTGCAAGCCACCGCAGTTCATGGCGATCGTTCGCCAGTAGTCGGCGGTTGGAGTGGCGGCAGGCTGATTTGCCGCGATCGACTTGGCAACAGGAATGGCTGGCGAGGCAGACGGAACCCCGGAGAAGAGCTTTGTAGCTTCCCGCGTCAGCTTAATGAATTACGGCAGGGCACTCATATCAATCCGGATGTGAGTCGGAGTGTAAGAGTCTTCTGGCAGCAAAGAGTCATCCGTTGGCGCAGTTTCGGTCATATGTAAGGGCGCTGCGATCGGTAATAAGAGGCGATCGCGGCTTGTTTCAAGCGGCGAACTTGCAGCATCGTAAAGCCAACTGCTGACGGTTGAGCCAATCGTTTTGGGCAACACCGCACCTAATGGATTAATCGGCGTAGAGGCGATCGGGCTGCTTGAGGGAGCTTCAGAAGGGACAACCTTCAACGGCGTAGCCTCTAGCTTCGCGATCGGAGCAGCAGGCATGACCGCAGGCGATACAGGGATATAACGAATGGGCGCAGTTCGGCTGACTACAACCGTTTGGCTAATTTGTACGGGTGGAGCGATCGCTTGAGAATTGGGCTGAGCGGGCTGTCTGCTGGGCGATGCCGCAATGCTAAAGGTTTTTAGCTGTGCTGCCACATGCTGTCCGATCGGCAAAAACGGCGAACTGCGGGTCGGTGGAGCCGTTGCGATCGGTTTGGCGGTTGTAGCCGCAGGGACAACAGTCGGTTGACCCACATCGGGATTGAGACAGCGATCGCTGAGGTAAGGCTGAAGCAATTCGGGGGTTGCCGGAATGGTCAAGTAGTTCGGCGCAGCAGTGGCTTCAGGGTTGACAGCGGTCGCAACGGTCAGGGGGGCTGTTGCAGCCGCACCCGCTTCGCTGGGCTTGCTCGGATCGCTAGGAGTTTTGGAGTCTGTAGCGCTCTGACC
>JBBSFA010000345.1:0-4604 GCA_038239185.1 Elainellales cyanobacterium
GCTTTGTTTGGCTTTTTGACCTGGAAAGTGGTCTTGGCGATCGGGTTGGATCAGGTGTATCGCACCTGGTGGTTTTTGGCACTGCTGATTTTGTTTGGCGCTAGCCTCACCACCTGCACCTTCAAGCGCCAATTGCCTTCGCTGCGCTGGTTTTCGCGGACTTGGAACTTCTATAGCCAGCCGCGCCAGTTTCAGAAAATGGCTCTGAGTGCAGAGCTGTCGCAGGGTTCGCTGGAGGCATTGCTGCCGCTGCTGCAACAGCGTCGCTACAAGATTTATCAAGACGACCAAAAGCTCTACGCTCACAAGGGCATCGTCGGGCGGATTGGGCCGATCGTCGTTCATGCGGCGATGTTGATTACGCTGGTGGGAGCGATCGTTGGCTCCATGACGGGATTTTTTGCTCAGGAAATGGTTCCCAGCGGCGAAACGTTCAAGGTGCAAAATATTTTTGATGCAGGTCCTTTTGCGGCTTCGCAGATTCCTAAAGATTGGTCGGTGAAGGTGAACCGCTTTTGGATTGACTATACGCCGAACGGTACGATCGATCAGTTCTATTCCGATCTCTCGGTGCTGAACCAGGAAGGCAACGAAATCGATCGCCAAACGATTCATGTGAATAAACCGCTGCGGCACAAAGGCGTGACGCTCTATCAGGCAGATTGGGCGATCGCCGCCGTTCGGTTTCGGCTCAACAATAGTCCGACGCTTCAGCTCCCAATGGGACAAATTGACACAGGCGGCAAGGGAAGACTTTGGGGCACTTGGCTGCCGACGAAGCCGGATCTGAGCGATGGGGTGTCGGTGGTCGCGAAGGATCTGCAAGGGATTCTGCTGGTCTATAACAAAGAGGGTAAACTGATCTCGACTGTGCGCGAAGGCATGTCTACCGAGGTGAATGGCGTGACTTTGGCGATCGCTGAAATTGTCGGCAGCACGGGCTTACAGATCAAAGCCGATCCGGGAATTCCGCTGGTTTATGCGGGATTTGGGCTGCTGATGCTGGGGGTGATGATGAGCTATATTTCGCATTCGCAAATCTGGGCATTGCAGGCAGACGGCAAATTTTACGTCGGCGGCAAGACGAATCGGGCGCAGGTGGCGTTTGAGCGAGAAATGATTGAGATGCTGGATCAGCTTGAAACTTGTAAATAAATGCAGCTTGTAAGTAAATGACTAGGCAAGAGCAAAACTGGCAGAACTTCTACGCCAACCATCTGCGAGAGTGGCATGGGTGCTGGACGCGATATTACGTTCAGACGGGCGCGATCGATTCCTTTCAGAGCTTACGCAAGTTTCAGCACGAAGCCGACTCAATTTTTCAAACCAATCGCTACTCTTACGCGAATGGGGAAGTCGAAGAGCAAAACTGGCAGTTTGACCAGCAGAACAGTCTGCCTAACGGTCTCTTTCACCCCCAGCGCGATTCGATGCGAGGCTTTTTTCTAGAGCAGGGAGCTGCCGCTTGGACAGCCACGCAGATCAGTGAAGGGGTTCCGGTCGGAATTGAATTGTTTTTTCGATCGCAAGATTTACGTCACAGCGTGGGGATTGTCTATGACAAAACTGGACAATTGTTTCGAGTCGCCAGTGTTCGGGAAGATGTGAACGTTCCCAGCCAGCACTGGTCTACAGACATCGAGCTGCAAGAGCAGCGCGACTTTACGGGAGACTGGCGAGGCACTGCGATCGCTATAACCGCCAATCTAGAAACCTCACCAGAACAGTCGGTTCGCTTCCAGGGATTTTCAAAAAATCAGGCTACCTTCTTCTTTCCAGACGGAATTTCTTTGAGCTGCCCCGATCGGGTTCCAGACGGGCAGGGATTCTCGATCGCCGCCAATTGGCTAGTCACGGCAGATCAGCTCCAACAGATCACAGTCGAATATGATGAAACTAAGACATTCACCATGCTCAAACTGGAGCTGTTTCATCAATGAATATCACCATTTTAGGCTGCGGGTATGCGGGAAGCGCGATCGCTCAAAAGCTACGTCACTCGTCAAACTTGATTACAGTCACGACGACAACGCTAGAACGAGTTCCAGATCTAGAAGCGATCGCTGATCGGGTGGTAGTAGTTAAAGGGGATGATGAGGCAGGACTGCGATCGCTGCTGCACGATCAAGATCGGCTGATTGTCAGCGTTGCGCCGAGTGGCGAACAGCAAGTGGGCGCGGATGGCTATCGAGATACCTATTTGAACACTGCCAAAACTTTAGCTAGCGTGCTGAAAGAAACTGCCAGTATCAAGCAGGTGATTTATACGAGTAGCTGTGCGGTATATGGCGATCGGCATGGAGAATGGGTAGATGAAGACTCGATCGTTAAGCCAAATACGCCTAACGGTGAAATTCTTGACAAAACAGAACAAGTCTTACTTGCTGCTGCCAGCGAAGCGCTAATCTGCATTTTGCGGCTGGGTGCAATCTATGGATCAGGTCAAGAGATTGTCGATCGCTTCAGCGAATTTGCAGGCACAACGCGCCCTGGTAGCGGCAATCATTTCACAAATTGGATTCATCTGGACGATATCGTTGGCATAATCGAATTTGCGCTAACGCATCAGCTCAGCGGAATTTTTAATGTCGTAAATAGTACCCCAGTGACTTCGCGAGAACTATTTGATCAGATGTGCAATCAATATCATTTACCCCCCATAGAGTGGGATGCCTCTTTGCCGCGAACTCGAAAAAACGATCGACAGGTATCGAATCAGAAGATTAGAGCCGCAGGCTACTCTCTGATTCATCCTAAAATTTCGCTTTGATCTACATTCGCAGGATATAGCGACGAGGTTTTTCAATTCTGATTTTCTAATGGATATTTCTATTTTTCTACAACAGTTATTGAACGGACTCTCGATCGGCAGTGTCTATGCCATTTTTGCGCTCGGCTACACATTGGTTTTCTCGATCTTAGGAATTATTAATTTTGCTCACGGCGCGATTTTTACGCTGGGTGCTTACTTCAGCTATACCCTGACAGGTGGCACATTTGGCTTCAATGGACTGTTGGCAAATGCGTCGTTGCCGATTCGACTACCCTTCTTTTTGGCATTGCTGTGCGGCAGTATATTGGCTGGTTTGGCTTCGATCGCCGTTGAGCGATTGGCGTTTCGTCCGCTGCGCCAAAGAGGAGCCGATCCGCTGCTAACGTTAGTTTCTAGCTTGGGCACAGCGGTTGTGATTGTGAACGTGATTCAATATCTTGTTGGAGCAGAGATTTATACGTTTCCTAGCAACACTTACGGCAACCTGCCGATGTCGGTTAACTTTGGCACGGCAGAGAAACCGATCGTGCTGCGAACGGTGCAGATTATTATCTTTTTGGTATCTGCTGTTCTGGTCACCATTCTTACCTATTTCATCAACTTCACCCGATTCGGCAAAGCGTTAAAAGCCGTTGCCGAAGACCCAATGACCGCCAGTTTGCTAGGCATCAACACGGAGCAATTTATTACACTCACCTTTTTTCTCAGCGGCTTTTTGGGCGGCGTGGCGGGCACACTGGTCGGCTCTAGCGTCAGCATTGCGGGACCTTATTTTGGCATCGCTTTTGGGCTGAAAGGATTGGGCGTGATTGTCTTGGGCGGGTTGGGCAATATTCCGGGTGCGGTGGTGGGCGGCTTGGTGATTGGCTTAGCCGAGGCATTTGTGCCAACCGATTACTCTGGGTACAAAGACGCGATCGCATTTGCCCTACTGTTTTTGATGCTGCTGGTGCGCCCCCAGGGCTTGCTGGGGCGATCGCAAGTTCAGAAGGTATAGAGACAAAAGGCATAAAAGCATGAGTGCATTTCTCGATACCTATGGCTTTCTGTTTGTCTCCATGCTGCTGGGCGCGCTGTTGGGACTCTCTGTTTATCTGCCGCTGATGGCGGGGCAGCTCTCGCTGGCTTCTCCCGGCTTCTATGCGCTGGGCGGCTACATTGCGGCAATTTTCTCGACGCAGGTTTTGGCGGTTACAGGCGCGTTTCCAGTCCCCTTGCTGCTGCTGGAAATGCTGCTGGCCTCGATCGCCTCGGCGGTGCTGGCGGTCGGGCTGGGGATTCCGGTGCTGCGGCTGCGCGGGATCTATCTGGCGATCGCGACGATCGCTTTTGTGGAAATTCTGCGGGTGCTGGCGCTGAATGTCGATATTACGGGCGGCGCGATCGGAATTTTTGGCATTCCACAGCCGTTTCAGACGCAGATTGGCTATCTCTGGGTTGTGCTGCCGCTGCTCGGACTCAGCCTGGTTTTTCTGCATCGGCTGGAAACCTCCCATGTGGGTCGCGTCTTGCGAGCAATTCGAGAAGATGAACTGGCGGCTGATACAATGGGCATCAATCCTGCCGATTACAAGCTGCTGTCTTTTACGCTGGGAGCGGTTTTGGCAGGGATGGTTGGCGCGATTAGCGCCCATTTTTTGAATACCTGGAACGCCCGCCAGGGAACATTTGATGCCAGCATTATTTATCTGGCATTTGTGCTGATCGGCGGTTCGCGCACTTTTGTTGGCGCGGTGGTGGGCGGCATGGGGCTGACGGCATTACCGGAGGTGCTGAGAGCGATCGCAGAGATTGGCGGGTTACCGCTCTGGCTGGCGCAGTTTCTCCGAGA
>JBBSFA010000346.1:0-4600 GCA_038239185.1 Elainellales cyanobacterium
GATCATCTTGATATGGTTAACCTGATTGAGGAAATCGAATCCTTGGGGAAGCAGCAACAGCAGGAATTCAAAAATCGGCTGGGTGTTCTGATTGGTCACTTACTCAAGTGGAACTATCAGCCTGACCAGCGGAGTAAAAGCCGGAAATATACTATCCAGGAGCAACGCCTACAGATTCTCGATTTGCTGGAGCAAAATCCCAGCCTGAAGTCTTACTCAGAAGAAGCGATCGCCAAAGCTTATCCACTGGGCTTGCTGCTAGTTGGGCGCGAAACACCTCTAGAACCCAAGCAGTTCCCTAGCGAATGTCCTTATAGCCTCGATCGAATCTTAGATCCTTCCTTTCCTGAAGATCTCGAATCTTTATAAATGGGCTTCCTCACTAGCAAGTTCAAGGCTGTGGGGACGATGCAGGCGGATTGGAGAACAGGGGTTGTCAACCCTTTGCTCGATCGCTACAATGTAGACACTTTGTAGATACTTTTCTAAAGTGCATTTAATGGAGCTTCAAATTATGGATGCGACTGTTGTTAAGTGGGGAAATAGTCTTGCAGTGCGTATTCCGCAGAATTTAGCCAAAGAAATCCATCTAGCCGAAGGGAGTGCGATCGATCTGGGTGTAGTGGATGGAACTCTGGTCATGAAGCCCAGAATCCAAAAGCGTTACTCGTTGGATGAGCTTGTCAAGGGAATAACACCAGAAAATCGCCACGCTGAGGTGAATAGTGGGATCGCAGTAGGAAATGAAATTTGGTAACGCAAGCAAATCTCTATATTCCAAGCCGAGGAGATATCGTCTATTTGGACTTTGATCCAACTAAGGGACATGAGCAGAGAGGACATAGACCTGCTTTTGTGATTTCACCTTTTGCTTACAACGAGAGAACTTCTCTGACTTTGTTCATGCCCATCACGAAACAACAGAAAGGGTATCCTTTTGAAGTTTGCTTGCCGTCCGGATTGACGATCCAGGGGGTGATTTTAGCAGATCAGATCAAGTGTTTGGACTGGCAAGCCCGTGGTGTTCAATTTGTTGAGTTTGCACCAAAAAGTGTGATTAGGGAAGTCCAAGCAAAAATTGAGCCGTTATTGCTTTAGATTTGGGTGTGCTGAAACTGACCCAAGCTTATTGGAACTGAGCCAATGGGTACACAAAACCGGGCAGCAGAGGGCTAGTTAGCTGATCTGGAGGAAATAGAGTGTTAACCAGCCGCAGTACGACTTGATCTCGGCGGTAGACTTCAACCTGCTGCTTACGCCAGTCGATAATCCAATACTCTTGAACCCTGCGTTCAGAATAAAGCTTTAGTTTTAGCTCTCGATCGCGCCGCTCGTTCTCATTTTCTAGAGAAAGGACTTCCACCACTAGCTCTGGAGCACCTGTCAGGTGACCGGCTGCGTCGAGCAAAACTGCTAGCCGCGATCGACTCACCCAAACCACATCCAGAATCACATTGTCAGCATCGGTGAAAACCACGCCGGGGGCTTGTACCGCTTCACCTAAGCCCGTTGACACTGACTAGGAATCCAGGGCGGTGCTCATCCGAGTACTGGCTTTTTGATGCTGCCAATCGGGTGCTCTAGTCACAAGCAGCTCCCCTTCAATAATCTCGTAGCGAATGCCATTGTCTGGAAATAGCTCTAGATCTGCCGCTGTCCACCGTACTTTATCGGTTGTACTCTGGCTCATCCGATGTTCCTGTGGGGAGTGACTCTATTCTACTGGCTGCTTTCTGCCCTCTGCCTTTGAATCTCGCACGAGACAGTTTACAAAAGGTATCCTGAGGACAGTCCAGAGGACTTTAAAATAAGCGATATTAGAAGGTATCCTGAGGACAGTCCTGAGGATTGCAGATGAGCAATGGGGAGATCGATAGGATACCAGTTAATCAGTTAGCTGCGCGATACGACTTGGTTCGGAGTGCTGTTTACACTAGGCTTGAAGCCCTGGGTATCAAACCGGAGCGAGTTGGCAACAAATCTTATGTCAATGCAAAACAGCTTAGGCTGCTGGACGACTTCCACCAGTTCATTCAGGCAGGTGGCACAACCGCAGAATTCCTTGATCAGAGGGGGATGCAAAAAGGCGACGAGTCCTCTAACCTGTCCTCTGGTTTGTCTACCACACCGCCGGACATTATTAAGCTAGTCACCTCGATCGCCGCTGAAATCGCCTCCCGATTCCAACCTGCTCTGCCGGAGCCAGATCCACTGGCATACTTTGAAGTTCTAGAGCAAGCGGCTCAGGGCGGTTGGCTCTTGAGAACCTCCGAGGTTGCCGAGCTTTTGGATTTGTCGCCTTCAGAAATTGGGCTATATGGCGATCGCTTCACTGAAGCTGGCTTCATTTTTACTCGAGCGGGATATCGGGCTAAGGGAGAGGTAGCCTGGAAGGTGTCTAAGCTTGTAAAATAAAAAAGCCAGCGGCTAGGCTGGCAGATGTTGAATCAAGTGTTTCGTTAGTTTCGTTAGTTTCGTTTTTAGCGGTTTTTTAGGTGATGTTGGTGGAAGCACTGGCATCACCTAAGTTTTAGGTGATGGACTGTTAATCACTCTGGCAAGTGTACGCCAGCGGGAACTTTGCCCACCAGTGGAGGTAGTTTTCCCTGAACCCTTCAGCCTTTCT
Source organism: Elainellales cyanobacterium (assembly GCA_038239185.1). Classification (GTDB taxonomy): domain Bacteria; phylum Cyanobacteriota; class Cyanobacteriia; order Elainellales; family Elainellaceae; genus FACHB-886. Next base: position 2,627 of record JBBSFA010000346.1, read on the forward strand.
TCTTTTACTTTAGCATGTCCTGAGGACAGTCCTGAGGATAGTCTTAAGGAAAGTTTACAGGATAGTCCTCAGGATAGTCCTCAGGACACAATCAATGCCCCGAAATGTTTCACAAAAGGCAGAATAGAGATCGATCAAATCTCTACAAATAAAGCATGGCAGGACATAGTAAGTGGGCAAACATTAAACGGCAGAAAGCCAGAGTGGATGCCGTTAAAGGAGTAACCGCAGCCAAAGTCTCGCGAGCAATCATCGTCGCAGCTCGGACAGGCGGAGCCGATCCCGACGGCAACTTCCAGCTTAGAACCGCGATCGACAAAGCCAAAGCCGCAGGAGTCCCCAAAGACAATATCGATCGGGCGATCGCCAAAGGTGCGGGCAAACTGGGCAACGAAGCGGCGATCGAAGCCATCCGCTACGAAGGCTACGGTGCAGGCGGCGTTGCCGTGATTGTGGAAGCCTTGACCGACAACCGCAACCGCACTGCCGCCGATTTGAGAGTTGCCTTCAGCAAGCGGAGCGGCAACTTGGGTGAAACAGGCTGTGTGAGCTGGATGTTTGAGCAAAAGGGTGTGGTCACCCTGCAAGGCAAAGAGCTACCCAAAGGCAAAGGCTACGAGGCGATCGACGAAGATGCGCTACTGGAGGCTTCTTTAGAGGGCGGAGCAGAATCCTATGGGCTATTTGAAATTGAAGAAAACGTGCCCGGAGCCGAAGTCTTTACCGCTGCCCAAAGCCTAGAAGCGCTGACCCAATTCCTGACCGCCCAAGGCTACAGCGTCATGCAAGCCGAACTGCGCTGGATGCCCAGCAACAGTGTTGAAATCACCGACCCAGAGCAGGCGCGATCGCTACTGCGGCTGATGGACGCGCTGGAAGAATTAGACGATGTGCAGAGCGTCACGGCAAATTTTGAAATGGCAGAAGAGTTGATGTCGCTGAGCCTGGTTTAGCCCAATGGCAAAATTTAACGTTGAAGCACTCCTAGCTCAGCTTGCATCGCTCCGTGATAGCCCTATCTCGGAGGCATCGATCGCAGAGCTGCGCCCGTTGCTCAAAAGTAAGCAAATGCTGGCAGTCGCTCACACGGCTAAATGTGTGGCTGACTTGGGGCTGACTCAGCTTGTACCTGATCTAATCAGTGCCTTCGATCGTTTCTTGACTAAACCGGTCGAAACTGATCCAAACTGCCATGCCAAAAGCGCGATCGCCGATGCGCTCTATCGGCTGAACGCTAGCGCAGACGCAGTTTTTCTCGAAGGCATTCATCACATCCAACCAGAACCCGTTTGGGGTGGTCAAGTAGACACAGCCCCTAAGCTGCGCGGTATCTGCGCGATGGGCTTGGTGCGGATGCACTACGCCGACGTGATGACTGAACTGGCAGATCTGTTGGCAGACCCAGAAATTCCTGCCCGCCTTGCAGCAGCAAGGGCGATCGCCTACAGCGGCAACGAGGCAGGCGCACCACTACTCCGGCTAAGGGCACTGGCGGGCGACGAGCCAGAAGTAGTTGCCGACTGCTTGATTGCGCTGATCAAACTGACCCCACAGCAGGCACTCAGCTTTGCTGCTCGTTTTCTCAACGCACCCTCCGCCCAGACGCAAGAGCTAACCGCGCTAGCGATCGGTGAATCGCGTCTAGCTGGAGCCTTTGACCTGTTGCAATCCTGGTGGGGGCGGCAGGCAAATCCGGCATTACGCACAACCGCACTGCTGTCGATTGCTATGCTGCGATCGGATGCATCGATCGAGTTTTTGCTGTCGCTGATCGCCAAGGGGCGAGCGCTTGATGCCAAGGATGCGATCGCGGCGCTGAAGCTCTACCAGCAAGATCAGGGACTTTGGGAACGGGTTGAAGCTGCCGTCGTGCAGCGAGGAGAACCAAATTTGCTCGCGTAATTTGACTACAACACGAGATGACCGCAGAGCCTAGCTCCGCAAGCGAAACAGCAAAAATTGCGATCGCTGGGC
>JBBSFA010000347.1:0-4591 GCA_038239185.1 Elainellales cyanobacterium
CAGCTCCAGTCCTTTTTGGTTGGAGGCGCGATCGTATAAAGCCTGTTGCGCCGCGCTGCCGTAGATCCATAAATCCTGAACTCGGCTAGCGACCGATGCCGAACCCGCTCCTCTGGGGTAGCGCACATAGTCGAACAACACCCCGTCCGGCTGATGCTGCAAAATTGCCTGCTCCAGTGCAGCATAATCTTGCTGAGCGCGCAGATTATAGGGATCGACAAATGCCTCATTGGAGTCGCCCTCTGGCGAACCCGTTGCCGATCGCACATTAAGGCTCGTGTAGCCATAGCCGTCCAAAGCCAACACCTGCTGCGAATCGGGACGCTGACCGTAGGTATAGCCAAAGTTAAGCGTAAACATCCAGGCGTAGATTTTAAGCCCGCGCTCGTGTCCTTTGGCGATCGTCTCTGCCAGCAAATCACGGTTTTCATATCCAGGAACCCGCAGCACCGAACTCCAGGCAGTCCGATTGGTCGCCTGCGGCAGCAAAACCTGCCCATCTGAGAAAACTTCCAGATAAACCTGGTTATAGCCGTGGCTAACGATCCGATCGAGAATTTCTTCGATCGCACCCGACTGGACATCGCAAGGATACAGCCGCAGCCAAATCGCCTGCTTTTTGAGCCAGCTTTGGCTGCGACAGCGTTGCATCTCGGCGGCATTCTGCGACAACTGGGCTGTGTAGTTCGTTTGGGCTTTGCGATCGCCGCTGATTGCCCCGTCTCGCAAGGTCTGAGTTTGAGTGATGGTAGCGGCGGGCTGTTGGCAATAGGGAGCGGTCTGCGCTGAGACGGAAGCAAGTTGGGCAGAAGCGAGTTGTCCAGTTGAGAGAATGAAGCTTCCGACTAAAAGACTAATAATCCCTCTGCGATATGATTTGCGGCGGGCTTTGCCGACAAATTGAATCCGTAAAAAACGATCGAACCTCATGGGGCGACTAGTGAAATCTTGACATGGATGTCTATCTTACTCAGGTTTAGCAGTTTGGCACACGATCTCAGCAAAAGGTTCAACGCTTTACAGTAAATTGCGATAAAAGGTTCATTGCTTTACAAAAAAGCTCCTGATGCGGCGAGCTTGACCTTGGAAACATGTGCATATCGCACATCTACCGTTCTGCATCTACATTAATCAGCCGAACTATCACTTATCACACACTTATCGCACGTTACTGCTTGCCTTTCACTGCCGCTTCAAAAATTAGCAGTACCGATGGAATGATAATTCGCCGATTAAGTTCCATTTCCCAGCTTTGTTCAGCACTGAACAGTAATTTTTCTTGGGTTTAAGTGAAGAGTTTAAATAGCGAAGAGTTCAGCTTTTTGCAAAAGATCTGACCAGACGCTCTAGTCTGCCCCGACTAAGGACAGCCCTGATTAAGAACAGTAGTCAGGAAGCTTGCTCTTTATGCACTCTAAACCCCTTATGCTTTCGCGATAAACACTAGAACTTTATAAATGCTCACGGACTTCAAAGATTAGGCAAAACTACGCAGATTCGCTACCGCCACACAGGGCAAGGCTTCTATAGTTTTAGTTATTGATGACTAGACCAAACGAGTTACCTGAAGGAGCACTGCAACCTGTGATTACGACTCCCCACTTTCTGAGATCCCCGTCATCGGACTTTTCTATGCTGGTTCGTCCCCAAGCAACTTCCAAAACTTCCATGCAGGTGCATCCTTCTGTTACTAGCAAGACCAAGCGACTGATAGACATTGTTGGCGCGCTAGTTGGACTAGCCATTATGGGGTTTGTCGCCATCCCAGTCTCGATCGTCACCCTGTTCGATGATCCAGGTTCAATCTTTTATAGCCAGATTCGCTGTGGGCTGAACGGCAAAACGTTCCGCATCTGGAAATTTCGATCGATGGTCAAAGATGCCGATCGCCTCAAGCATTTGGTACACAACGAAGCGAAAGGTAATATTTTCAAGAACCGCAACGATCCCCGTGTGACGCGCAGCGGACGGTTTCTGCGGAAAACCAGCCTAGATGAGCTGCCTCAGTTCTGGAATGTGCTGAAAGGCGACATGAGCTTAGTGGGAACTCGTCCTCCAACCGTGGATGAGGTGATGAAGTACGAGCGCCACCACTTCCAACGGTTGTTAGTGAAGCCTGGAATCACGGGCGAATGGCAAGCCAACGGTCGCTCCACAGTGGAAGACTTTGAGCAGATCGTCCAAATGGACATTGCTTATCAAGAAAAATGGTCTGTTGCCTACGACCTGCTGCTCATCCTAAAAACGATTAAGGCAGTTCTAGTGAAAGATGGCGCTTATTAAGCTGCCGACTCACCTACTCACCTATTGGGGACTTTTAAAGCTTTAAGTCAGGTCTAGACTTCAGTCATCGATAACTCCACTTCCCCGATTTTGTTCAAATCGGGGATTTTTTTAAAAATTTGGGGCTGGTGCAGTTCAACGCCGCACCAGCCCCAAAAGCTGTCGAGGGAAAAGATTACGCTGCTTCCCAAAGCTGACGGATTCGATCGGGTAGCCAGCCCGCTATCTCTTGAATTCGCTCCTGAGAAAGCTCCCCTTTCGTCGCCGAAAAAACTGCCTTGACTGCCTGTTCAGGCTCAACGGTGCGCGGCAAACTGGACTCGGTTTTAACTCGCAGCAGGAAGCGATCGGAGTCAATGCCTGAAAGACCAGGCCCGTTCAGCGGTGGACGCATCCGGCTAAGGAAGCCAACGATCGGGTTTGTGTCTTTCCAGAGATCAACGACTTCTTCTTGAAGCGTTTTGTCTTTGGTCTGAAGCATTGCCTCGCCTTTTAGCTCATCCGCAACGCGATCGGCGGCTTCGGTGGTCATCAAGTCTCGCATGATGCGAAACACAACCTCAGTTAAATCTCTAGCATCGTAGGGGTCGGCAATACCGCTTTCGCCCATGACTTTCGTTAGGAACGACATGTCCTGATCCCGAATAGGGCTGCGGCTGGTTTCTCCCACGATCGGCGCGTCTGTTTCTTTGCCTTGTGTCATTAAACTTGCTCCTTCCTGGGCATTTCTAGCCTTCAGAGTCGCATGTTTACTTCGTTGGAGCCGTCGATCCCTGGAAAGAGATTTGGGCGATCGCCCCTCTAACCAAAGTGGAACACTGAATAAAATCCAAGCCCTTCAAGACTCGACCAGAGCCAGCAGCCGCAGTTGAGCAATTTGGCTAATTTCGGTGAGGGCTTGCTGCTGTTCTACCTCAATGCTGTTTTGCAAGCGGCGATCGAATGCCTCTAAAATGCTGGCTCTGGTCTGATTGCGGACTGCAATGATAAACGGGAAGCCAAATTTAGCTTTATAGCGCTGGTTCAACTGCTGGAAGCGATCGAACTCCTGCGGCGATAGCCGATCTAAGCCTAAGCCTGCCTGCTCCTGAACGGAGGCTGCTGCCATTTTTAGGCGGCTGCCCAAATCAGGGTGAGCGCAGATTAGCGCTAGCTGCTCCGCTGAGTTCAATTGCTGCATGACTGCCGCCAGCTTTTGATGCAAATCGGCAACTGTGGCAAACGGTCGTGCTGCCCACGCCTGAGCCGCGATCGCAGGCGTATCTTCAAACACTGCTCCAACTGCGGCAACAAATTCGGCTTGAGACATATGGTTAAGGGCAGCGATCGGATAGGTCATGGCGCAAACAAATAAAGGGTGCGCTAGGCATTGCCTAGCGCACCCTTTATTCTAGAATCTAAAACTACTGGACGCTGTTGCCGGGTGCAGTCTGCATTTGGTTCGGCGTGGCAACGGCAGCTTTGGGAATATCAATCACGCTGTGATCGAGGGCAATCATCAGCCCATGATTTGGAACCACTCGCTGCTCCTCAGGAGCCTGGGCGATCGACGGCACAAACTCGTTGCGCGGCAAATAACTGGCTAATGCACCCACAAACAAAGCGGCGATCGCCAGTCCACCCCACGCCAAGGCGCGTCTGGGACGGCGCTCAATCCGCGCAAAAACTTGTTGAACGGTATGCTCTACAGGCTGCTCTGAGACAGGGATAGGCATGCTACGGAAGCTAGTCCGCAGCTTTAACAAACGGGAATGCAAACATTGCATGGCTGGATCTGTGACCAGCATGGATTCAATTTCGCGTTTTTCGTCTGCGGTCACTTCGCCATCAAGGTAAGCGCTCAAAAGCTCAAAGCGATCGCGCTTTTCGACATCCAGCGCCATCTGCATAGCTTGAGTACTTTCTTCTCCTTGACAGGGCGAAAAAGAAGAATCGGAGCGGTTGTACTCGTTAGAATTTGAAGTCATTTCAAGTGTCTCGAAAGAGAATATTAGGTTCAGCTATTTAGCAAGAAGGGCACTCGCCAGAAACGCACTCAACTAAAGACGCTACCGAAAACGCTGTACCGATTGGCTATATCGATTGGCTGTACCGATTAAATGCACCCCGACTAAATAGCAGTCAGAGACTAGTCCGCTTATCACGATCGCATCTGCAACACCAGGGACACTGTATCGTAGGACACGAGAGAGCGCTGAATTATCACACTCCATTCATAACCCAAGCAGTCGGATTAGTCATCTGGTTGGAGGACTATACCTCCAGATAGGGCTGCAATTGCGATTGAAGCCGCTGGCGCGCTCTAGCG
>JBBSFA010000348.1:0-4578 GCA_038239185.1 Elainellales cyanobacterium
ATCTGCGGCTGCTGGAAGATGGACGTTTTGGGACTCAAAAAATGAAGCTGCATTTGGCTCAAAATGCCCCGTTTAACCCGATGGTCGATGCTTGGCAAGCGGGTAATCGATCGCTGCCGCACCTAGAAGAAGCCACCGCGAAAGCTCAAATTGGGCAGGTCGATGCGATCGTGCTCACTAATCGCAAGCCCGCCTACTCGCTCGCAGGGGGGTTGTATGAAGCGCTTGCGGCAACACAAGGACAAATGTATGCCGTGCCAAATCCCGAAGTGGCGCGAGCCAGAGCGCTGTTTCGAGAGCTGGAATCGATCGACATTGGGGCAGCCGCCGGAGTCGCAACGGCAGCATTGATTCAAGCGGTTGAGCAAAACAAAGTGAGCAAGCAGGACTGTATTTTGCTCAACGTGACCAACGGCGGGTATGAGCGGATTCAGCAAGATTACACCTTGCAGTATCTCAAACCCAGACTCACCTTTTTGCCGCATGAGATCACCCCAGCGCTCGTCGCCAAGCGGATGGAAGGCTATCTCAGTTCTTTAGCCTGATTTCTGTCTAGCTAGCGAAACAATTTAACGGCGAAACATTTTAAGATTGTTTTTTGTCATTGCTTACACCTGAACAGATGCTTACACCTGAGCAAATGACAAAGAACAGTTCCCTTTCTTGCTGATTACCCATGACAAACCCAGTCCTGTCGCTTATAGCTGCGGTGGCTCGACAGTCGAAAGCTGATTTTATTCGGAAGACTCGCCGGATTGAAGCGGTTCAAACACAATTTTTGCAAACGCTGCTGCAGGCACATCAAGACACGGAATTTGGGCGCGAACATGGACTATCGGACATCAAAACGATCGAGCAATTTCAGCAGCGAATTCCCGTCCAGTCCTACAGCTACTATGCGCCCTATACCCAACGGATGGCAGACGGCGAATCCAACATTCTCACCTCCGATCCGCTGATTTACTTCAACTTAAGCAGCGGCTCCACGGGACAACCCAAGCTGATTCCAGTCACCAAGCGATCGCGACGGGCGATCGCCAAGGCAAACCGAGCCGCCATGGGCTTTGTGGCAGATGCTGCCCTGCGGGAAAAACGAGCGATCGGCAAGCTTTTGTTCACGCTGTCGGTACAGCCCTTGGGGTATACCAAAGGCGGCATTGCCTATGCTCCCGTGAGCACTAGCGATTTGCGCTTTACCGATCGGATCAGCCGCCAGCTTTTCACCTATCCGTTTGAAGTGTTTCAGGTGGCGGATAGCGCTACCCGAACTTACCTGTGTCTGCTGTTTGCGCTCCGCAATGCCAACCTGCGAATTATTAGCGCTACGCTGCCTGTTTTGGCGTTGAAGCTGTGCGACACGCTGGAGCAAAACGCCCTCGATCTGATTGAAGATTTGGAAACCGGAACCCTGGCAAACTGGCTGAAGCTAGAGCCTAACCTACGGTTCAAGTTTGAACGGCAGCTAGCGGCGATGCCCGAACGAGCCGCGCAGTTGCGGCACGCGCTGAAGACAGAAGGGCGGCTCCTGCCCAAAGATGCCTGGGCAAATCTGTCTTTCATTGCCACTGCACGGGGCGGCACCTCTGACTTTTACTTTGAACGCTTCCCTGAGTTTTTTGGCGATACGCCGATCTTTGGCGGCACTTATGCCTGCGCCGAGGGCGTGCTAGGCGTGCATCGAGATTTCAACACCGACAGTGTGTTTCCGGCGATCGAAAGCAGCTTTATCGAGTTCATCCCAGAGAACCAGTGGGAGGTGGAATCCCCCCAAACGCTGTTGCCCTGGGAGGTGAAAGTGGGCGATCGCTACCGGATTGCTTTGAGCAACTACAGCGGCTTCTACCGCTACGATCAGGGCGATGTCGTGGAGATTGCTGGGTTTATGGAGCGATCGCCGCTGATGATCTTTCGGCATCGTCGCGGCAGCGTCATGTCTTCCTCTACGGAAAAAACGACCGAGTTTCATGCGATTCAGACGATGCAGCGCTTGCAGCAGATGTTTGATATCTCGTTGGAAAATTTCTGCATCACGCTGTCCGAAGACAAGTTTCCAGCCCACTATCTGGTCAATATCGAACTGACTCCTGGATCAACGCTGGATGATCCAGAAAAGTTCCTGCGAATGTTTGACCTCACCCTGAAAGAAATTCAAACCTTTTATGAAATCAAGCGCCGCGATCAGATCCCACCGCCCCGTCTGCGGATTTTGGCATCGGGCAGTTTCGTGCAACTGCGGCAGCGGATGCTCCAGCGAGGAGTTGCGGAGGATTTGCTGAAATTCCCGCATCTCAGCGAAGATCGCGCCCTGCTGGCGGGTTTGATGGTTGAGCAAGAGGTCAGACTGCCAGAGGATTTGTAGAGGATCTGCTAGGAGATCTGCACCGAAAAATCAAAAAACGATCGGTAACCAAGCGACAGCGTTAAAATAGCGATGTCCTGTATACTGATCGACCTGATCCCCTACAAAATTTGTGAATGCTGCCTCCCATCCTGGACTAGACCTGACTTCGCTGTTTCCGTTTGAGCTAGATGAGTTTCAGAAACAGGCGATCGCCGCCTTGGATGCGGATCAGTCGGTGGTAGTGTGTGCGCCTACGGGGTCAGGGAAAACGTTGATTGGTGAGTATGCCATTCATCGGGCATTGGCGCGAGGCTACCGAGTTTTTTACACCACCCCGCTGAAAGCGCTCTCCAACCAGAAGCTGCGCGACTTCCGCAATCGCTACGGCGCGGATCAAGTGGGCTTGCTGACAGGCGATCTCTCCATCAATCGGGACGCGCCGATTCTGGTGATGACAACTGAGATCTTTCGCAACATGCTGTATGGCACGCCGATCGGACAGGTCGGGACTTCGATGGTGGGCGTGGAAGCCGTGGTGCTGGACGAGTGCCACTACATGAACGATCGCCAGCGCGGCACGGTCTGGGAAGAGTCGATCATCTACGCGCCGCCGAATGTGCAGCTAGTGGCTTTGTCTGCCACGATCGACAACAGCGACCAGCTTACAGACTGGATTAATCAGGTTCACGGCTCGACCAAGCTGATCTATTCCGACTTTCGCCCCGTTCCGCTGGAGTTTCACTTCTGCAACCCCAAGGGCTTGTTTCCGTTGCTCCACACCAACGGCAAGAGTATCAACCCTCGGCTGAAGCCCAAAGGGGGGAAACCGCGCGGACGGCAGGAAGCGCCCAGTTTGGGCTACATAGTCAGCCAGCTCCAGCAGCGCGACATGCTGCCTGCGATCTATTTCATCTTTAGTCGGCGCGGCTGTGATAAAGCGGTGACTGAGATCGGCAACTTCTCACTGGTCAACGCTGCCGAAGCGGCAATCCTGAAGCAGCAAATCGACGCTTTTCTGGAGCGCAACCCCGATGCCGGACGCAGTGGACATATTGAGTCGCTGTATCGCGGTGTGGCATCGCACCATGCGGGCGTATTGCCTGCCTGGAAGGGCTTGATTGAGGAGCTGTTTCAGCAGGGCTTGATTAAAGTGGTGTTTGCCACAGAGACGTTGGCTGCTGGAATCAACATGCCTGCCCGGACGACCGTTATTTCCAACCTCTCGAAGCGCACCGATCGCGGTCACCGGATGTTGACTGCCTCGGAGTTTCTGCAAATGGCAGGCAGAGCCGGACGGCGCGGCATGGACGAGATTGGCTATGTGGTGACGGTGCAAACGCCCTACGAAAATGCTCAGGATGCGGCTCATCTGGCGGTTTCTAATGCCGATCCGCTGGTGAGTCAGTTTGCGCCCAGCTATGGCATGGTGCTGAATCTGCTGCAAACCCATACGATCGAGCAAGCCAGAGAGCTGATCGAGCGCAGCTTTGGGCAATATCTTTCGACCTTGTATCTGCGCCCGCAAATTCAGGCGATCGCGGATCTGAACCAAGATCTGCAACAGCAGCAAGCCCAGCTAGAAGCGATCGATCCGGCTGTGCTGAGCAATTACGAGAAGCTGCATGAGCGTCTCCGCGAAGAGCGCCGCTTGCTCAAAACCTTGCAGCAGCAGGCGCATCAGATGAGTTCAGAAAATCTGGCGATCGCCCTTTCCTACGCCGTTGCTGGCTCCATCCTCACCTTGAAGGGCAAAAACGTCGCCGTTGCGTCGCCGCTGCCCGCAACGCTGGTGATGAAAGTCGCTGGCTCTGGACAGTTTCCCTATCTAGTCTGTTTAGGACGAGACAACCGCTGGTACGTCACCACCGTTGGCGATGTGGTCGGCTTGCACGCTGAGTTTCCCCGCTTGGCGCAAGTTGATACTCTGGTTCCGCCAGCAGAACTTGCGCCCAAAGCCGGATCGGTGCGAAAAGGCAATGAAGAGACAGCAGCGATCGTCGCTCAAATTCCGCCGCTTGACCCAGAAGCCGACCTGCCGCCCGAAGTTGTGACTCAGCAGGGTCGAGTCAGTGCGATCGAAGCCCAGCTCAAAGCGCATCCGCTGCGGCAGTTTGGCGAGCCGGGTCATTTGCTCAAGCGCCACAGTCGGATCACCAAGCTGACAGAAGAGATCCGCTCCCGTCAAACCAAACTCAACCAATACGCGCGGCGCTACTGGAAAGAATTCGTCAATCTGA
>JBBSFA010000349.1:0-4576 GCA_038239185.1 Elainellales cyanobacterium
CGCGCGTCCGTCCCATTACCTGCGTCGGATCTTTAGGATTTTGGGCTTCGACCAGCACTTCCTCAATCCGTCCCTGGTAGCGCAGCGATCGCTCGGCGGCTTTGATCGACACCAGATGATTAATACGCTGAAGGCGATCGCTTTTCTCGGTTTCGCTGAGCTGGTTGTCCCACAGCGCGGCAGGAGTGCCTGGACGGGGTGAATAAGCTGCCGTGTTGAGCTGGTCGAAGCCAATGTCTTCAACTAGATCGAGCGTGCGCTGGAATTGGGCTTCCGTTTCGCCTGGGAATCCGACGATCGCATCTGCGCTAATCGAGGCATCTGGCATATAGCGGCGAACGGTGTCGATAATCCGGCGATATTTTTCCTGCGTGTAGCCGCGTCCCATCGCTTTCAGCACCTCGTTGTCGCCGGACTGGAACGGAATATGAAAATGCTCGCAGACTTTGGGCAGTTCAGCGCAGGCGCGGATCAGCCGTTCGGTGAAGTAGCGGGGGTGGCTGGTCGCAAAGCGGAGGCGATCGATTCCAGGGACATCGTGGACGAAGTAAAGCAAATCGGTGAGCGTGTGCTGGTGGCGACCGTCTGCCGTTGCCCCCGGTAAGTCTCGCCCATAGGCATCGATGTTTTGCCCCAGCAAGGTCACTTCTGTAAAGCCTTGCTGTCCCAGTGCCTCCATTTCAGCCCGAATCGCCTCAGGAGTGCGAGATTGCTCGACCCCTCGAACTCCCGGCACTACACAGTAAGTGCAGCGCTCATTGCAGCCATAAATCACGTTGACCCAAGCTGTGACGGTGCTGTCGCGGCGGGGCTTGGTGATGTCTTCGATAATGTGAATCGGTTCGATCGCCACAACCTGATTGCCGTTGAACACCTGTTCGAGCAGGTCTTGCAACCGATTGGCGTGCTGGGGACCCATGACTAAATCCAGTTCAGGCACGCGCCGCAGTAGGCTTTCGCCTTCTTGTTGTGCTACGCAGCCCGCCACGATCAAAGTCAGGTCTGGCTCGGTATGCTTCCGGATCGCCTGTCTACCCAGGTAGGAGTAAACCTTTTGCTCGGCGTTGTCGCGAATCGTGCAGGTGTTATATAAAACCAGATTGGCTTGATTTGGATCATCTGCCCACTGAAACCCCATGTCTTCCAAAATTCCCGCCATGCGCTCAGAGTCGGCTTTGTTCATCTGACAGCCGAAAGTGGTGATATGGTAGCGACGAGGGTCAGTCATGGTTGAAAAGGAAGAATGAAAGGTTCTGCGATCCAGTCCTTCATTATAGAGAAAATAGGCAGTGAGCGAATTTTTACCAGCTCGTAATGCCCCAGCGGCGGGTCGGGGCGTTGAGATAGGCGATCGTATCGACCGCAACTTTAGCGAGACTATATCCTTGATCCATCAAAAGTTTTAGACAGGCAGCTTGATCCTCTGAAGACAAGTGATTGTGTTCAAAATGAATCACTGAGGGTTTCATCCATTCAAAGGGAAACATTTTGAGGATTTCAAAATCGAATCCCATTGTGTCAATCACCAGCAAATCGATGTGGTCAACGTTGTGTTTAGACAGCAGCGTTTTGACGGAGAGCGAAGGAATCGGCAACTCTTCGATCAAGTCCGTAACTGCGGCTGGAAGCTGCATATTTTTCTCATCGGCTTTCCAGCGCTCCAGCACATCTACCACCCGATCGCGATCGAGGCTGGCAATTTGGTAGTACCAGAACGGGAAATTGGTTCCGGCTTCTTTCACCCGGTAAAGCGTCGCTGTGCCATCTTCTGCGGCGATCGCGGCGTTTTCAAATTGCAGTTGGGATTCCTGTTGATATGCGGTTCTCAGCTTTTGAAAAGCGCTAGGCTGCGGCTCTACCAGCAGTCCACGCCAATGATGCTGCTTGACTAACTGGTGGATTGGATCAGCCGACTGCCCATCATGTGCGCCAATTTGCACAAAAAATAGATCGGGGCTGTGCTGCATTCGGTGCTGCATCACCAGAGCCAAAACATCGATTAGTGGAAATTCTCTAGACGGGTAAACCTTAGAGATTTTATAGCCAAACGTGTTCGCAACCGTCTGGATTTTGTGCCGGATGTTGAGCATAGAAAACTTTAGAGTTTAGATAAGACTTTTAGCTCAGCTTTGAAATTCGCCCTGAGCCAGATAAACGGCGCTTTGCAGACAAACTTTACCCACCCTCTGCTCTCAAGATAAAGCCTAGAAATTAACCTGAGATTAAGGAAAGCCGGACTGGCGCTGCTTTTGTGAAAGTCAGTAAAATATAAGAGCGTAGAAATACTTCATCTTTTGCTTTTATGTCTCGCAAGTCAAACCCAAAAGACGCAGCTAAATCATTGGGGCGCGTTCGTTCCAAGAGCGACCTGCCAACTAAAATTTGTCCAGTCTGCCAGCGTCCCTTCACCTGGCGCAAAAAATGGGAAGACTACTGGGATGAAGTTAAATACTGCTCCGATCGCTGCCGCCGCCATCGATCGTCAAGCAACAGCGATGTCGAGGTTTAGTGAACAGGCATGGAGGACAGCCTCGATCATATAATCTACCTCCACATCAGTCAGCTCAGGGTAGAGCGGTAGACTTACGATCTCTGATGCCAGTGCTTCGGTGACGGTCAGACGCGATCGCTGCGAGGAACACTCTGAATACGCAGGCTGTGAATGAATTGGAACCGGATAGTGAATCAAAGTTTCAATTCCCCAATCCCTTAGAACCGCTTGAAACCGCTCGCGGTATTTCACTCTCAGCACATAGAGATGGTAAACATGAAAGCGATCGGCGGCTTCGTGAGGGCAGCACAATCCCGCTGAAGCAAAGGCATGGTTGTACCGAGCGGCGATCGCACGGCGGCGATCGTTCCAGTCGTTCAAATAGGGCAGCTTGGCGCTTAAAATCGCGGATTGGAGTTCGTCTAGACGGCTATTGAAGCCTTTGATTGGGTGATAGTTGCGGCTCTCTTGTCCATAGTTGCGAAGTTTGAGGAGCTGAGCTGCGATCGCGGCATCGTTTGTCACCACTGCGCCGCCGTCCCCAAAGGCTCCTAAATTTTTGCTGGGATAAAAGCTAAAAGCCCCTGCCTGTCCGATCGCGCCTGCACTTTGTCCCCGATATTTTGCGCCATGGGCTTGGGCGCAATCTTCGACCACGGCTAGCCCATACCGTTGGGCGATCGCCAAAATCGGCTGCATGTCGGCACACTGCCCGTAGAGATGCACAGGCACAATGACTTTGGTCTTTGCAGTGATGTGCGGTTCAATTTGATCGGGGTCAAGCGTGAAAGTTGCCTCACAGATGTCCACTAAAACAGGTTTTGCACCCGCAAAAGAAATAGCAGACAGCGTCGGGACGCAGGTGTTGGAGACTGTAATCACCTCCTCGCCCGGTTGCACCCCACAGGCAATCAGCGCCAAATGAATCGCTTCTGTGCCAGACCCGACCCCGATCGCGAACTCTACCTTGCAATAGGCGGCAAAATTGGCTTCAAACTGCTGTCCTTGTGCTCCCAGGACAAACCATCCGCTTTCGTAAACCTGCTGAGTTGCAGTGTCGATCGCCGGGCGAATCTGTTCATATTGTCGCTTCAGGTTACCAAACGGAATTTTCATGCCCGCTCCTCTGCTGACGCTAAATACTTGTGTAGATACGTTCGGTAATAGTTCAGCATTTCACTAAAGCCTTCTCTGAGTGAGACTTTGGGTTGCCAGCCCGTCATTTGGGCAAACTTTCGGTAGTCACCGTAATAGCTGCCAATATCAATGCGCTTTTGATCTGGCGGAAAGGGAACCAACTCAAATTCGCCGCTGCCGTTCAGCTCGATCAGCAGTTTCACCAGGTTGAGTAAATTGATTGGCTCCTGTCCGCCCAGGTTAAACACCTGACCAAAACATTCCTCTGTTGCGCCTGCCAGCAAGAGCGCCCGAACCACATCATCGACATAATTCAGGTCTCGAATCTGCTTCCCATCGCCGTAAATTCGGAGTTTTTCATTTTGAATAATTTGCCGAATAAAAACGCCGATAAATCCTTGACGATTGTGCTTAATCAACTGTCGAGGACCATAGGTGTTTGTCAGTCTTAGACTAACGGTATTCATGCTATACACATTGTGATAGAGCATGTGATACCACTCGCCTGCAACAGTATTAATTCCATTTACATCGATCGGCTGAATCGGGTGATTTTCATCGACGGGCAAATAGTGCGGCTTGCCGTAAATCTGCCGCGTTCCAGCAAAGACAATGCGGATAGACGGGTTGAATCTGCGACAGGTTTCCAAAATGAAAACTTGCGCTCTGGTATTAATGTCTAAGTCCGTTAAGGGATCGGTCATACTGTCAATGTGACTAATCTGACCTGCCAAGTTAAACAAGAAATGCTGCTCTTTGACTAAACTCTCCAGGCTATGAGAATCGCGCACGTCTGAGAAGCTAATCTGTACGCGATCGCGAATCGGTTCGATGTTAAATAAGTTACCGCCATAGTCCGGAGCCATAGAATCTACAAGTGTAACTTTTGCGCCTAGCTTGACTAGCTGAAGTGCAAGATTACTGCCAATGAACCCTAAACCGCCCGTA
>JBBSFA010000350.1:0-4561 GCA_038239185.1 Elainellales cyanobacterium
CTTGCAGGTGATTGAGGAGATTGAACTAGAGGGATTCTAGAGACAAAGTTCTAGAGACAAAGCTATGACTGTTGCAAAGACTCTTCACCCTTTCGGTTAGTCTTGCGAAGCTTTCGCAAACCTGCCGACTTGATTCAGGGGAAATGAAAGGCAGAGTGTAGGAATGTAACAGGGATGGGCATACTGCTTAGATAAGAGGCTAAACGCCTGAAAGGCGACTTTTATCACAGAACGGGCGCACTTTTGCTACTTGTAGCTCGTGATTCGCCGATGTCAATTTAACTTTCCTGGGACATAGGCAAGGTAGAAAGCAATGAGTACAGTTTTAGTGGTAGATGATAGCCAAACGCTGCGATCGATGCTGGCAGAGATGCTAGAAAGCATTGGAATTCGCGTCATTGAAGCATCGAACGGCATCGAGGCAAAGGCGCACATTCAAATGAAACTGCCCGATCTAGTGATCACAGATTTGATCATGCCGGAAATGAATGGATATGAGCTGTGCCGCTGGATCAAAAACGACCCGGCGAAGCAAAATGTTCCGGTGCTGATTTGCTCGACCAAAAGCGAAGAGTTCGATCGCTACTGGGGCATGAAGCAAGGCGCAGATGCCTATATCACTAAGCCGTTTCACCCGCCAGAGCTACTGAAAACAGTGAAGCAACTGCTGCGCGGGCGCTAATTTGAAAGCATTATCCAGCACTCGTAGCCGAGTGTATAAATATCTTCACCTAGGCGGAGCCTGCCTTGACAGCAAAGCCTTATAATTTCGGCAGGATAATTTTGGCGCGTCCACAGCCGATCGCTGCTTAGTCTATATGAATGCCTCTACTCAACCTGTTTATTCCACTACCGCTGATCGAGTTCGGCAGTTCACCACGCTGATCGCCATTCTGGCTGCATTCCTGGTCAATGTGTTGTCGAACCTCTATCCAGTCAATGGCGCGAATATTGGAGAACTCTCCAACACGTTGTTTTCCAAAGTGTTGATCATTCCTGCCAACTACGCCTTTGCGATTTGGGGAGTAATTTACCTGGGCTTGCTCGCGTTTGGGATCTATCAGCTTTTACCTGCACAGCGCCAGAATCCGCGCTTGCGCCGCATGGGCTATTGGTTAGTGGTGGCTTGTCTGGCGCAAATTGTCTGGGTTTACCTATTTCTCGATCGACAGTTTGGGCTTTCCGTGACTGCAATGCTGTGGATTTTGCTGCCGCTGATTGGCAGCTACCAGCGGCTAGAGGTGGGCAGGCGACGAGTCTCGCAGTCTGAAAAGTGGCTAGCCCATGTGCCGATCGGCATTTACCTGGGCTGGATCAGCGTCGCAACGGTGGTCAACGTGGCATCGGCTTTGTTTGCCTCGGAATGGGACGGCTGGGGGCTTGATCCGCAGGGATGGACGGTGTTGATGCTGGCAGTCAGTGCCGCGATCGCCGCACTGGTGGCAATCCGGCAGCGCAATGCGGCTGTGCCTCTGGTGATCGTTTGGGCATTGGTGGCGATCGCTATTCGTCAAGTGGCAATTCCGTTTGTGTCGATCGCCGCAGGGGGATTGGCGATCGTACTACTGCTGTTGATTGTGTTCGGTCGCTGGAAAGTCGCGCCGCCGCTGTTAGAGGATCAGCGCTAGCCGCAAGCTTCCTAGCGTCATGCTAAGTGATCAGCCCTTTTTGCAACGCCATCACAACCGCTTGGGTGCGATCGCGTACCTCTAGCTTATGCAGAATGGCGTGGACATGCACCCGCACAGTGCCCGGTGAAATATAAAGCCCTGCGGCAATCTCCTGATTGGACTTACCCAGTGCTAACAGGGATAAAATCTGGTGCTCTCGTTGTGTCAGCGGAGTCAAGTCGGCTGAGTTCGCTGAACCTGATGGGCTTGGCGCGATCGGCTTAGCAGGCTGACTATCAAACACAGTGCGGATTTGCTGCGTTGCGGCTTGATCCCACCAGGATGCACCTGCCGCCACCGATCGCAGGGCTAACACCAGCTTTTCTGCCGCGATTCCTTTGAGGCAATAGCCCTGAGCGCCGACTTCGATCAGACGGCTAATCAGAGACGGCTGAGAATGGGAGGTCAGCACCAAGACGGGCAGGTTCGGCTGCTGCTGTTTGATTTGACGGCAGGCTTCAATCCCGCCGATTCCGGGCAGTCCTACATCCAGCAAGACCACATCAAAAGGCTGCTGATTGGCAAGCTCGATCGCCGTTTCACCGTCTTCGGCTTCGGCGGCAATCTGGAGTCCCGCTTCTTGTTGGAGCCGCACCTGCAAACCCAGCCGAAACAATTCGTCATCTTCTACCAGTAGTATTCGCAGACAAGCAGATGGCATAGCGCCTACTCAACAAACAGACCTGGGAAAATAGCAAAAACAAACCCAGGAACCGTCTATGCAATCGGCTGAGCAGTTGGCTGAACAGTCGGCTGGTATGGATATACAGGTAACCTAAATCCGAAAACGGCTCCCTCACTGTTGGTTTTGTTTTCTGCCCAAATTATACCGCCATGCGCTTCAATGATTTGACGGGAAAGATAAAGCCCTAGTCCAGCGCCTTTGGTTTGGCGATCGCTTTCCCCCTGATAAAAGCGCTCGAACAAGTGCGGAAATTCGTCAGGCTTGATACCTGCGCCTGTGTCAAAAATCTTGACGACCTGCGAAGAGGCTTGTGAGTCTAGAACCACTTCGACCCGTCCACCCCGCCGAGTGTGGTTAATGGCATTAATCAGCAGATTGGAAAAAACGCGGTGGAGCTGCAAGGGATCGCCCTGCACCCAGAGGGCTTTACGAAAGTCGGAGTCATCCTGAGAAATCGACAGATGCACCCGTCGCGATGCGGCTAGCTCATTTAACGTGCTGGCTGCTTCTTCTGCCAGCGCGGTTAAATCGATCGGCATGAGCTGAAGTTGCAGTCCTTCCGTGTCGTTACGGTAGACATCCAGCAGCGTTTCGACAAGCTGCAAGCTGTTGAGGCTGCTGCGCTTCATGGTAGCCAGCACTTGTTGCTGCGTGGAGGAAACCGCCCCAAATTTTTCTTGCTGGAAAGCGGCGATCGTTTCAATGGCCCCCAGTAAGGGAGTCCGCAAGTCATGGGTCAGCGTGGAAGCAAAATCTTCGCGGATCTGGGCGAGCTGCTCCTGCGCTTCTAGTTTCGCTTGCTGTTGAGTGATGGCTTCCTGGTAGCGGCGATTGCGTTCGCTCAAAAAACCCGTGATGGCGAGGGCAATCGCCGCAATCAGCCGATCGGCAACCGTAGAGGCTTCCACTTTGGAGCTATCTGGAATCCAGAGATTGAGCAGAGTCAGAACCACCGCGCCCACGGTCGCCTGCAAAGTAGCTTTGCGTCCCAAACGAGCGTTGGCGAAGAGAATGCCACCGATGTACAGATAGCCAAACACATAATCTGACGGGGTGAGCATCTCCAGAATAAAGACGATCGCAAAAAACACCATAATCAGCCCGACCGCGCCTCTATGGGTTTCGGGTTGAAGGGGGGCGATCGTAAAAATTGCCATCTGGGGACTAGCCTCTGCACTTTAATCAGACGTTAATTAGCCTTAAGAGTAAAAAGGCGTAAAAGTTAATTCTACTTTAGATATAAATCGCGGTTATGGGTGCGTTTAGAGACATAAATATATGACTTGATATAGAAGAGATCTAAACGCTCTAAACGAATTTAGCTGAAGACTAATCGATCGCTATATCTAAACATATAAAATCGCGTTAAGTCGATTCTTACATCTTGCAAATTGACTTCAAAGCCGTAATGATGATGATGTTAAGGAAGTTACAAAACTTTCAGTTTCGATCGCATTTTCGAGTTAGCTCAAAGCCGCTCAAGGCTTCTGTATGAGAGCGGATAAGAAGGATTCAGGCGCTGTTTCTCACAGAAAGTAGAGCGACAAAAGTAACCTACAAAACAAAACGCAGTTTCTGTCAATAAAAGCTGGTTCTTTGAAACCTTAAGACTTTTCTGAAACAGGTTCCATTTCAATCAAACTTTGAGTGCATCAGTTGATCTTCTTATGGTGGAGCTATTCTAAATTATGTTGGAAGGATGGATACAGATTGCGCTAACGCTGCTAATTATCGTAGCGATTACGCCCTTCTTTGGAAGGTACATGGCGCGAGTTTACATGGGTGAAAGAACCCTGCTTGATCCGGTTCTAAATCGGGCTGAGAATGTCTTGTATTCGTTGATGGGAGTTCGCGCTAAGGAAAACATGACGGGCTGGCAGTACGCTCGTGCTATCCTTTACAGCAACTTGGTGATGGCAGTCTTCATCTACGTCATCTTTGTGCTTCAGGGGGCGCTGCCGTTTAACCCGACTGGCTTAACCGCTCCTACTTGGGATACCTCGCTGCATACGGCGATTTCTTTCATTACCAACACGAATCAGCAGCACTATTCCGGCGAAACGACCTACAGCTATTTCAGCCAGTTTGCCGCGCTGGGCTACATGATGTTTGTGTCGGCGGCGACCGGGCTGGCAGTGGGGATTGCCTTTATTCGCGGCTTGACGGGCAGACCGCTGGGCAACTTTTACATAGATCTAACGCAGTC
>JBBSFA010000351.1:0-4557 GCA_038239185.1 Elainellales cyanobacterium
AATTCAACCGCTGTGATTTTGTTGAGAGTCAAGCTTTGGGCAATGTGGAAGTCGGGCAAACGCACCTCCTCTAAGCAACTGCTAGGGTCACGCCGTAGGAAATTGAGCCGAACGGGCTGTCCTACTTGCACGACAATTCGGCTCGGATCATACCCCCCATCTACGGTAACGGTTACTTCCTGAGTGCCGCCTCGGGCTTGGGCTTGCTGAGATTTAGGCTTGCTAAAGAGAAACCACCAGAGTTCTAAACTTATTAAACCTAATCCACCCAGCGTCACAGCCACCTTGTTAGCTAAAGGTTGATCGATGCGTCGAAACTGAGTTGATGCTGATTGGGATGTCATGTTGTGTGCAGCAGGCATTTCGACTCCGCGTGCCCCTGAGATTGCACCGAGTAAAAATCCGAATCCTGCCAGTGTTCCAAAAAATGTCGCTTTTCTTAGCATTGACATTGCTCCCGATAATATCTGTCTAATTGCTCTAATGAATCATTCTAGGTTGGAAGTTACGCAGCCGCAGCGCATTCGTGACCACCGAGACAGAGCTAAACGCCATAGCTGCCCCGGCAATGATGGGACTGAGCAGCCAGCCAAAAAAGGGAAAGAGAATCCCAGCCGCGATCGGAATGCCTGCCACATTGTAGATAAAGGCAAAAAAGAGATTCTGACGAATGTTTCGCATCGTGGCACGCGAAAGCTGAATAGCGGTCACGATGCCTTGTAAATCACCCGAAATTAGCGTGATGTCGCTGGCGGCGATCGCCACATCGGTTCCAGTACCAATGGCAATCCCCACATCGGCTTGAGCCAGGGCTGGCGCATCATTAATGCCGTCCCCCACCATTGCCACAATCTTTCCTTCTGCCTGAAGAGCGCTGATGGTGCTGGCTTTTTGATCTGGGCGAACTTCAGCCAGGACGCGAGTGATGCCCACTTCACGGGCAATGACTTCTGCGGTTGGGCGATTGTCTCCCGTCAGCATCACCACTTCTAAACCCAGTTTCTGCAAGGTACGAACCGTAGCCGCAGAGGATGACTTAAGCGCATCAGAGATGCCCATAATCCCCTGAACTTTTCCCGCTACCGCGATCCAGATGACCGTTTTACCCAGATACTCCAACTTGTCTCGCTGGGCGGCTAAGGCTTGAGTCTCAATGCCCAGTTCAGTTAGCCAGCGCTGTGTGCCAATTTGAACGAGTTTGTCTAACACATAGCCCTGAACACCGCTGCCTGCGAGCGCCTCAAACTCCCGTGTATCGCTCAACTCCGCCTGTTGAGACTGAGCATATTGCACGACTGCCTCTGCCAACGGATGCTCTGAATTTCGCTCTACCGAAGCTGCAAGCTGCAAGAGCTTGATTTCGTTGCTGTTTGCAGTGCCGTTCACCGTGGCAAAATCCGTAACAGTGGGTTTGCCCTGCGTTAGCGTTCCTGTCTTGTCAAGGACGATCGTTTGCAGCTTATGCGCCAATTCCAGACTGTCTGCGCCTTTGATCAAAATGCCGTTTTCTGCCCCCTTGCCCGTACCCACCAGAATAGATGTGGGCGTTGCCAAACCCAAAGCACAGGGACAGGCGATGATCAGCACCCCTACAGTTGTTGTGAGGGCTAATGTGACATTGCCCATGAAGTTGTACCAGAGGATAAAGGTGAGGATGGCGATCGCAATCACCACGGGCACAAACCACCCCGTCACCTGATCCGCCAACTTTTGAATCGGAGCCTTAGAGCCTTGCGCCTGCTGCACCAGCTTGACAATCTGAGCCAAAAAAGTCTCTTTGCCCACCCTTGTAGCTTGAAACTTGAAGCTGCCAGTTTTGTTAATTGTCGCTCCGATCACCTCATCACCGGGCTGCTTTTTGACTGCGACACTTTCGCCCGTGACCATTGCTTCATCGACGGTTGAACTCCCTTCAACCACTTCACCATCTACCGGGATTTTTTCACCTGGACGCACCAAAATCACATCTCCGAGCTGGACTTCGGCGATCGGTACTTCTAGCTCTTGCCCATTGCGGATGATGCGAGCGGTTCTTGCCTGTAAGCCCATCAGTTTGCGAATTGCTTCTGAGGTCTGTCCTCTAGCACGGTTTTCAAACAAGCGTCCTAGCAGAATCAGCGTGATCACAACGGCTGCGGTTTCGTAATAAACGCTTGGTTTAAGTCCTTGGGCAATCAAAAATCCCGGAAAGAGGGTGACGAACAGCGAGTAGAAGTAGGCGGCACTGGTGCCCAAGGCAATCAGAGTATCCATTGTAGAAGCGTGGCGCTTCAGGGCTTTCCAACTGTTGACGTAAAAGGACTTGCCACACCAAAACTGCACAGGTGCAGTCAAGGCAGCTTGTAGCCAGAAGTTATGCAACCACATGGGAATAAAGGGAACCTGTATTCCTGTCATGGCTGGGATAGAGCCGAGCACCAAAATTGTGCTGATGATGCCACCCGTCCAGACCTTACGTTGTAGATCGCGTGATTCTGCCTGCCGCGTCTGCCGTTCTGCATCATTGTCGCCTGTCATCAGATCTTGTTCTTGAATCGGCTGGGCAGAGTATCCGGCAGCATCAACGGCATCCTGGATGGCGTTCAAATTGGTTTTCTGAGGGTCGTAGGTGACGCTGGCTTGTTCGACCCCAAAGTTGACGCTGCATTCGCTAACGCCTGCAACGGAGCGAATGGCATCTTCAATACTGTTGGCACAGGAGGCACAGCTCATGCCTCGAAGCCTTAAAGTTGCTGTGTCCATAGTTGAAAAAGGGAAATGAAGAGATTGAGAGAATGGGGAGTAGAGTGCAATCTATTCCCCTCTAAGTTCAAAACCTGAAACTCAAAGCGCAAGATTACGCAACGGTGTAACCTGCGGCAGCGATCGCCTGCTTCACCTCAGCTTCCGGCTTTTGAGTTTCAATGTTGACCTGTTTAGTTTTCGGATCGGCTTCCACTTTTGCCGTCGGATCGATCGCCGTCACTGCATTAGTAATCGTGGTAGCGCAGGCAGAGCAAGCCATATTAGGAACAGTTAGTTGTAGAGTCATGAATGGTATCAGCAGTCTATAAACTGCCCTCCTGATTGAGCTAACTCTATTTTAAAGTCTCCAGTCGGATGGAGAGTCAAGCGGAGTAGCTACAAATTTTTATATGAGACTCTACATACAAAACTCCCCTCTCTTTTATCTGTAGAGAACAGAGGGGAAGTCTTGTGAGAGTGAATAATTAGCTTTACGCCATTGCTGCTGCCATCTGGTGGCAAGACTCAGCGCAACGCCGACAGGACTCGGCACAACGCTTACAGTGATCATGATTGTGCTTCTCACATTCAGCCGCACAGCGATCGCATGCCTCAGCACAGACCTGGCACATCTGAGCATGGAGATCTGAGTTTCGCGTCATGAAACGGGCACATAGAGTGCAGGTATCAGCGCAGTCGCGGCATAGCTTGATGCACTGTGCCATCATTTGTACCATGTCACTGTCTAAACAGGCAGTCGCGCAATTCTCACAATCGCGCAAGCAGTCGAGGCAGTTCTGAATGCAGGATTCTAGTAAAGCATCGTGTGATTGAGTCATAACCATCTTTGATTTCTCCTGAGTCATGAATCGGATCAAGCAAATTTATACTAGGAGATTGGCAGAACGCTCGCGTCCGGCAAATGGCAGATCTAAAAGATTGTAAACTTACCTCTATCGTCAGCATGGTATTTCATCCTAATTTCATTTTTTCATGCATGTTGCTAGAAAATTAACCCTAACTGACTGGTACTGATGCGTAAGTGGTTATACAAAAGAAATAAGGACAGATCAATATTTTCAGTGCCTCATCGAATTATCAAATCAAGGTGAGACCTCATGCTTCATAAAGAAGCTTCAGGTTTTCATCCTCGTTTCATTTTCTCCTGACAAACTAAAGATTGAAGAGTAGCAAAATTTAGAGTAAAGAGCGATTGCTTCAACCAATAACTAGGAAAGCGCAATTATTTTTAAGATGGTTTAGGTCTTTATAATCTACAGAATCCTCGAATAGCAAGAGTTTTAAGCGTTTTGGCTATCTTAAACTTAATCCAACCCACCTACTTACTTCGATTTAAGGATATGAAAATGAGTTGGAAAAAATTACCATTACGCAGCAAGGTAATCATTGGTTTGATAGGCCTAGCGATCGCTACTGCTGTTAGCATTGTGGCGGTTCATAGTCTGACAATGGGCAAGACGATGACTCAAACGCCAGTGAATGAGTCCATGCCAGGAATGGATCACGGTAGTAAGAGCGAGACGAATGAGATGAGTGGGATGGGAGGGCATGATATGTCCCCTATCAATATCAGTAATGCACCTAAAGCAAATCCCGATGCGCGTGGCAACCAGCTTCTAGAACCCAAGCTTGTAGATGGGGTGAAGGAATTTAACCTGACGGTTGCGGTTATGCAATGGTCAATCTTACCTGATGTGATGGTAGGCGCTTATACATACAACGGGCAAGTACCAGGTCCCCTAATTCGCGTTAATGCAGGTGACAAAGTTCGGATCAAAGTCAAAAATGAGTTGGCAGAACCTACATCTGTTC
>JBBSFA010000352.1:0-4556 GCA_038239185.1 Elainellales cyanobacterium
CATAGCGCAAGAACCAGCTTAGATCGCGCAGTGATTTCTGCATGTTGCGCGGTCCGTAGCGCGACACGCTGATCGGTCGGAATCCGGCAGGCGTTGGATCAGCGCTGCCGGGAGTCAGGAAGAGGGCGCGCAGCCCGTCAAAAATGCCGCTGCTGCTCGACACATTGGTTGTCGTCCCTAACTGCATTGAGTCCTGTGTCGTCGCGCCAGCCCCGCCAGCAGGAACCATTTCTGAGACTTCCGCTGGCTTCTCTAAGAACGCCATGGGCGAACCACCCGTAAAAATCCGGTTGGCAGCGCGGGAGACAATTAGTTCTGAGTTTTGCGTCAGGACTTG
Source organism: Elainellales cyanobacterium (assembly GCA_038239185.1). Classification (GTDB taxonomy): domain Bacteria; phylum Cyanobacteriota; class Cyanobacteriia; order Elainellales; family Elainellaceae; genus FACHB-886. The sequence goes on from JBBSFA010000352.1 coordinate 338, forward strand.
TGAAATGGCGATTCGCTTTAAGCCGGAATTGAAGTAGCTCGTTAGCTCAGCGAGTTCTCCGCGTCCCAGAAAGCGGTCTTGCTGTTCGGCTTGAGAGATAGTTGCGACGGGTAAGGTTTGATAGAGTTGCGGACGTGCAACAGAGCTTCCACCGCTTGCCTTAACACTCATTGGATTTCAAAAGCTCCCTTGATTAATGGTTGCGTTTAGATAGTTGCTGGCTGCCGCCTTACCCCAGTGACAAACTTCCCTGAAACAAACTTCCCTAAAGAAGAGGCTCTTTTCTGGAAGCTTCACTAGAAACGACTGCCCAAGCTTAACTGGCTCATTTATTAAATTAGACCGATTCGGGATCGTACAATGCCTTTATTAAGAACTATGTATTTCTAAGAACTATAGTATTTCTAAGAAACGTTGTAGATTCCGATTCGCTGCCTAGAGCAAATCATAAAGGATTGGGGGGACAAGACTGAGAGAAGGTTTAAGGTTTGTTACGTTTGACCCGATCGCCCCGCAATCTTTCAAAGCAAAATGCCAAAGCAAAATCCAAGCTATGCTGCCCCAAAAACCCACCAAAGCTGAGATTCAGGCGGCACTAAACACCACCGTTCCCGATTTGATTGCGCCAGAGTTACAAGTGCTATTCTGCGGCATCAATCCCAGCCTCTACAGCGCTGCCGTAGGTCATCATTTTGCCCGACCCGGCAATCGCTTCTGGAAAGCCCTCCACGCCGCAGGCTTTACCGATCGCCTCTTTCACCCGTCTGAGGATGCGGATCTGTTGCAGCTAGGCTACGGCGTAACCAATATGGTCGATCGCGCTACGGCAACGGCGGATCAGCTAGCGGCGGCGGAGCTGCGGCAGGGCTTTACGGCATTGGGCGCGAAAGTCCAGCAGTATCGTCCGCGCTGCTTGGCGGTCTTAGGGATTTCGGCATACCGCACTGCATTTGGGCAGCCCAAGGCGATCGTGGGGCGGCAAAGCGATTGGCATGGGGCGATCGTTTGGGTGTTGCCGAATCCCAGCGGTCTGAACGCGCACTATCAGGTTGCGGATCTAGCGCGGGTTTACCGAGAGCTGCTGGAGGGCTTACTCTAGGTGCTTACTAGTCTCGCCGTAGGAAATCCACTCGCGGCAACAGCGGATCTTCGACGACTCCTACGCCTTCAAATCCCCATCGCTTCAGCAAATTGCTGAGCTGGGTTCCAGAAATCGTCTCGACGGCAAAGCGATCGGCAACCATCGCGCCATGTCGATTCAGGTAGCTCAGCGCATCGGCATGTTCCTTAAACATCAGCAGAAACCCTGGCTCTGGCGGCGCATCTGGCGGATTGCCTCTGGGACGAGCGACGAGATATTGACCGTCTGTGCGCGATCGCAGCAGGTAAAAAAGTTCAGAAAGCATCGTAGATTCGTTGCATGATAGTGACAGCGCATCATAGCAGAGAGATAGTAACAGAGAGGCTTACGCGAGAAATCATGACTCTAAAGTACGCTTATTTTCCTGGCTGTGTCGCGCAAGGCGCTTGTCGAGAACTGTACCAGTCTACTCAAGCCTTAACGCAAGCGTTGGGCATTGAACTGATCGAGCTGAAAAAAGCCTCCTGCTGTGGCTCTGGTACGTTTAAGGAAGAGTCGCAGTTGATGGAAGACACCGTCAACGCCCGTAACATTGCCTTAGCAGAATCGCTCAATCTGCCGCTGCTGACCCATTGCAGCACCTGTCAGGGTGTGATTGGACATGTAGACGATCGCCTCAAAGCCGCCAAAGAAACCGATCCAGCTTATCTGAATCAGGTGAATGGCTTGCTGCAAAAAGAAGGCTGCTCTCCCTACCAAGGCAGCACCGAGGTCAAACATCTGCTCTGGGCGATCGTCGGCGACTATGGGATTGATGCCCTGCGTCAGCGCGTGACTCACAGGCTAGAAGGCTTAAAGTGCGCTGCGTTCTATGGCTGCTACCTGCTGCGGGCACAGGATCATCTGCCCTACGACGATCCCTATAATCCGCAGTCGATGGAGCGTGTATTTGAGGCGATCGGCGCAACGCCCATTTATTACCGAGGCAGAACGCAATGCTGCGGCTGGCCGCTCTCTAGCTATGCGACGACGCAATCCTTCCAAATGGCGGGAACACACATTCAGGATGCGATCGCCCATGGAGCTGACTGCATTGTCACCCCTTGCCCCTTGTGTCATCTCAACCTGGATTCGCGTCAGCCGGAAGTTGAGCGGGTGATTGAACAAAAGCTAGGCTTGCCTGTGTTGCATTTGCCGCAGTTGGTCGCTTTGGCATTGGGGGTTTCGCCCCAGGATCTGGGACTCGATCGCCATGTAGTATCGACGCGATCGGTTTTGGAGAAGTTGGGGGTTTAACTGAATTTTTGGGGATTGGGTGGGTTTGTGCGATCGCTCCGGCTAGCGCGACCTACAATAAAATAGTGAATCGAATGTCTTTTCGCGACATCCCTCCCCTAGGCAGATAGCGCTAACTAGAGAGATCCGCATAGTATTGGGCTTAGTAGTATTGAGCTTAAGATCCCCACTTTTTGTCTTTTTCCCCAACTTATCGCAATCCCGGTATGCCCTTCCCCAGAGTTAGCGGTCTTCTGCTGCATCCCACTTCTTTTCCCAGTCGGTTTGGTATTGGTGACTTAGGCACAGAAGCCTATCAGTTTGTTGATTTTTTGGTGGCAAGCGGTCAGCAGATTTGGCAAATTTTGCCTTTAGGTCCCACCGGATATGGCGATTCTCCGTACCAGTGTTTTTCGGCGATCGCAGGCAATCCCTTGCTGATCAGTCCCGAAGTGCTGCATGGGGCTGGACTGCTTAGTGATGCTGATTTGCACGACTATCCAGAGCTGCCGCTGCCGATCGATTTTGGCTGGGTGATTCACGCCAAGCTGGTGCTGCTGCGAAAAGCCTTCTATGCCTTCAAAGATCACGCCACGTCAGAGCATCGGCAGGCTTTTGATGCCTTTTGCCAGTCTGCGACTTGGCTGGAAGATTATGCCCTGTTCCGGGCAATCAAAGATGCCCACTCTGGGGTGAGCTGGACACAATGGGAGAAGCCGATCGCCCAGCGCAAGCCCGAAGCGATCGAACACTGGCAGCAGCAGCTTGCCGAGGAGGTATTTTTCCATCAGTTTCTTCAGTTTGAGTTTGCTCAGCAGTGGGCGACTTTGAAAGATTACGCCAACAGCAAAGGTATTCAAATCATGGGCGATTTGCCCATTTATGTGGCTCATGACAGCGCTGAAGTCTGGGCACATCCGGAGTACTTTTGCTTGGATGAAGACGGCGAACCGACCCTGATGGCAGGTGTGCCGCCCGATTATTTCAGCCCCACCGGGCAGCTTTGGGGTAACCCAATCTACAACTGGGATCGGCTGCAAAGCGATCGCTTTGAGTGGTGGGTACAGCGTTTCCAAGCTCTGCTGGGGTGCGTTGACCTGATTCGGATTGACCACTTTCGCGGCTTTGAGTCCTATTGGGCAGTTAAACAAGGCGAATCTACCGCCGTCGGCGGCGAATGGATGATAGCCCCCGGTGAAGCGCTGTTCAAGCGCTTAGCTGAAGCGCTGGGCAAGCTGCCGATGATTGCCGAAGATTTGGGCATGATTACGCCTGAAGTGGAAGTGCTGCGGGACAAGTTTGAGTTTCCAGGCATGAAAATTCTTCAGTTCGCCTTTGACTCTGATCCCCAAAACCCCTATTTGACGTTCAACTACGTGCCGAACAGCGTGGTTTACACGGGCACTCACGATAACGATACGACAGTGGGCTGGTATGATGCCCGATCGCACGAAGATCAGGAAAAAGTCCGCCGCTATTTGGGCTGCGCGGATACTCAAGAGATTCACTGGGATCTAATTCGCATGGCATTTGGCTCCGTGTCTCAGCTCGCAATCACGCCGCTCCAGGATATTTTGGGACTCGGCACTCCGGCTCGCATGAACGCACCCGGACAGGCAAGCGGCAACTGGGGCTGGCGCTATGAACATGGTGCGCTTCACTCAGGGCTGAGCGATCGCCTGCGTTACTTCACCGAGATTTATGGACGGTTGCCGAAGTCAGGCTTTTAGCAAGCCCCAATTTTAGTGAGAGGTGGAATAATGAAAGGTGAAATCTCTATCGACCTGCGATTGCTGTGACTCAACCAGAAGCGCTCAAAAACCTGCTGAATTCGGTGGCTTGGGGAGAAGTTAGCCCTGAAAC
>JBBSFA010000353.1:0-4555 GCA_038239185.1 Elainellales cyanobacterium
ATTACCACGGTCGGCAAGGAAGAAGGACAGTGGTTTGATTCGGAGGAACTGCTGAACTTCCCCTGTGAGGAACTAAGGGCGATCGATGGCTTGTGGGTGAAGCATAGTCAGGGCAGATTTGGCTTCAGCGTCCAGAAAAAGATTTATGTCGAATGTGGCGCAACGCTGGACGGCGAGTATCCAGGTGATAAAATCTGGAAAGAATTTGGCGATCGCGTAGGCTGGAGAAAAAATGACGAGTGGCTGAACTACCAAGACCTATCTCCCTCTCTTTCCTCTCCCCAGGGAATTTTCCCGTTGTTCGTTGGTTTGGGGTGCGTGAGGGGTGGGAGGGAGATGTTCTCTCGCATCGCACTCAGACTTGTGAACTGTAGCACAAGCCAGTCCTGAGCGTTTCTAAACTTTTGTAATCAAGCTTCTATTTACATAAAAATCCCCCTTTCAGCGATCCGTTACCTGGCACCAGGAGCTATTTTTCTCTGGCTCAGGCTTAAACCCATTCGGCTTAAACCCATTTGCCTCAATAAACTTTCTTGCCACCACCTCCACCTCTTCCCGTTCTGCCACCGTCGCCTCATCCCAAAGGTTTTTCTGTCCCGGCGTTTTCTTCGGCTTCCCCCGAATCTTTAGCTCTGCCAGCAGCTTGCTCCCCCAATGAGTTTTTCGTTCCGGCTTCGGTGGGGTCTTATACTTCTTGCAAAACTGACGATACGCCGCCGCACAGATCTCCAGCGTCGTGCCCATCGCCAAAAACGCCGGATGCCACTGAGTAATTCCATCCTCCGTCAGCCGATCATACGTGCCATAGTTGCTGTAGTCATAGAAATACCCCTGCTGCATTCCGGCAGCTTTCGGGTTGGCGTGAATATAGCGCAAGGTATTCAAAGCACGGCGTTTGTCGCTCACTGGAAACCCGCTGCTGTGATACCGCTTTTCCCAAAAGTGCCCCGTCCGGTTCATCATCCGGTTAAAGCACATCGCAGTATACCAATTCAGCCAATGCATAATTGCAGGCAACTCTTCCGGCTGCTGAGGTTTCAGCAAATAATGCACATGGTTGCTCATAATGCACAGCCCATACAGCTTAAAGCCATACTTGGCGCGGCATTTGTTAATCGCATAGAGCAACACTTCGCGGCATTCATCGCGAATCAAACGAAATTCCCGATTGTTGCAGCGAACCGTAACGTGATAGCAATAGTCAGCTTTGAGTTCACGAGGTTGACGAGACATAGGTAGATTGCGGCTACATATGACACCTTATGCGATCGCCCATCTCATCGAGGAATTAAAGCCAGTAGGTACTAGTTTTTGTTTGATTGGCGATCGATTTAATAACCTTCCGCACTAGGCTTGACGAAGCGATCGCAATACCGTACTCTGATTTCTTAAGCGCTCTTTTTTTATACCAGACGCGCTCAACTCCCAGACAACCTAGTCGCGGCTCTGAGTCGCGCTACCTATCGACTGTTAGATCCAGGCGATAGGCAGCTCACCGCCAACTGTAGTAGCAGTTTGGAGGCTTAGGGAATTTTACTCCCTTTAGCCACCCTCTGTCATGCTGGCGCGGGGTGGCTAGGTTTTTGGGTTTCCTCATCAGACCCTAAAAACCTCCAGGAGAATATCCTCATGTGTCATTGTCAAAGTACCGGGATGGAACCCAATCCATCCACCGTTTCAGATACCGCAAATTCCAATTCAGACGATCGCATCCGTGATTTGCTCTCCCCCTTAAACCTCCCCGCCTTACCCACAGGCGGCTCAAAAGTGCGGCTAATTGCGATCGGCACTCGCGCCTCCGTCACCGAGCTAATCAACCGCCTGCACCGTTACGGCATCCCAGTCCCCATGTGGACACCCGCCCAGCCCATTCCCAACACCGATGAAGTCGTGCGGATCTATAGCGAGAATCGATCGATTTAGGACGCGGGGCGATTGAGGGAGTTTGAAGCGGGGCGATCGCTCAAACTCCCTTAAAATTAAGCTCCTTACAATCAGGCGATCGACTCAACCCTTAAAATAGAAGTACTTTTACTGCCAAACTATCTTCTAGGTAAGTTATGACTACGCTGCCGCTGACTGAACCTGTTGCTTTAGAAATACCTTCACTGCCTCGGTCTGCTGTAGATGAGCTGTATCATTTTTTGCAATATTTGCAATTCAAATACAAAGTGGATCTAGAATTCACGCTTGAGGCATTAGAGGATGAAATAGACAGTTCCGATGCAGATGCTGCGTTACAGGAGACGGGAGACATCTCTCTAGCTAACCTGAAGCAAGAGCTAGGTTTGGAATGAGCTACCAAGTTTTCATTAAGCCCGCAGCACAACGGCAGCTCAAGAAACTCACATTAGCCATTCAGAAAGACTTAATTACGCTGATTGAGAGCCTGTCGGAAGAGCCTAGACCATTGGGCTGCAAGAAACTCAAGCAACGTCAGAATCAATATCGTGTACGTTCAGGTGATTATCGCATCATCTATAGCATTGAGGATGCATTTTTAATTGTGAGGGTGATTAAGGTGGGTCATCGCCGGGATGTTTATGAAGAATAACGACTCATTTTTTCTCACTCGCGATCGGATCTATAGCGAGAATCGATCGGTTTAGGACGTGGGGCGATCGATTTTCATCCCTCGCTGGTGTCCAGGCTCAGCCTGGATATCGCTCCGACACGGCTCTGCCGCCTTCTCATGGAGGCAGAGCCTCCGAAGAAAGGACACAAGTGTTGGCTCGATCGCTCAACGTTGTCTAGCCCCCTAAATCCCCCAACTTTGGGGGACTTTCAATCCAGTCTTTCGTTTCAAAGTCCCCCAGAATTGGGGGATTTAGGGGGCGAATGCAGGATTTTAAGGTTGAGTAGGAGATGTGTATACACAGTAGCCAAAGAAAGGTGAGGCTCAACCGAATTGGTCAGCGGGTGTGTACTTTGTAGCAGATATTTTTAAGACCGCGATCGTGGCGATCGATCAACTCCCCGTGGTTCCAGAAACGCTGTTGCTTCGAGTCTTAGGTCGAGGTGAAACCCAGAAACAGCCGATCGAAGAGGTGATCGCGCTACCAGACAATGCCCCACAGCGGCGGCGAATTTTGCGCCTAGTAGCGAGTTGGAAAGTTAGGATGGATTTAGGTGAGCTAGAAGGATTCGTTCAACGGGAGAACACTATGACGATCACGAAGGCGTTTGAGGTTTGGGAGCAGGAGCGTGCAGATCTATAGCGATTACAGACATCGCATTGCCATCACAACCTGCTGCGACACAAACGGCAGAATTGCCGCGTTTTTGCTGTGTCCTTCGGTAAAAACGACCAGCAGGTAAGGGCGACAGTCGGGAAGCTCCACGTAGGCGGCATCGTGGCGAACCTGACTGGTTTCTCCAGCTTTTGACCAAAGCCGCGCCGTTTGCGGCAGTCCAGCCCCCAAAAATCCAGTCACCTGATTCTCTGGATCGGCGGCTAGCCCGATCGGATCGAGGTCGCGCTGCATCAGTGCCATCATTGCCTGCGATCGCTCGGATGACACTGTGACTCCGCCGATAATGCTATGCAGCAGCTTAGCAGTTGCGATCGGGGTCAGTTGGTTGCGATTCTCCAGGCGATCGCCCAGAAAAGCTTTTTCCCGCCCGTAAGCGCCATCGCACCAGGTTTTTTGATTGACATTAATGCTGTCAAACTCTGCCCAGCCCAAAGATTGAAAATAGCGATTGACTAAATTGCGCTGCGTTTTCCAGGTTTCAAACGGCGCAGGCGATATCTCAGGACCGCTAGTTGTTCCCGTCAGCACATCCACCACTAAACTAGTGGCATCGTTGCTAGACTCCACGATCATGTCCCGCACGGCGCGATCGAGTTCTGCCGAGGGTGAGATCATCCCTTTTTCCAGCCACTCCTGCACGGCAACTAGATAAAACAGCTTGACGACGCTAGCCGGATAGATCGGCTGATCGCCCCGATAGGCAAACCCGCGCATCCCATACTTCCAAAACTCTTCTGCCGTCAGCGCTCCGCCCGTATTCACTGGCACTGGGTCGTCATAAACCAGCCAGGTTAGGGCGATTTGCTGCGGTGACAGATCGGGAAACTGTGCCCAAGTGGCATTCAGAACGCGATCGCCCCAGCTATTCAATTGGGGATTGGGGTGGAAGAACATGGTTGAGATTGGGATAATGTTCACAAAATATCATCGTTGAGGATTCTTTGTGGTTTCTCTTGCTCAACTCCAAACGGCGATCGAAGCGGCGATCGACAGCGGCAAACCGCTGGAATACCAGTGCCAATCCAACCTGAATCTCTATGACTCGCCTGCGTTAGAACGGCTGGCAACTCAAGCGGTAGCAGGGCGACAGTTGCGAATTGAATTGGCAGCAGATCAAACCCTGAACGGACAGGCGGTTTGGGTGCGGCTCTGTGAAGATGCCTATCCGGGCTGGCTGCCGCTGGAAGACATTGATCTGCTTGAAGCGGCAGAGATTGCCTACCAACCGATCGCCCTATCTGAGTCAGAGATTCGCGATCGACTGCCGCAGGTGATTGCGTTCACCCATCGGGCGATGGCAC
>JBBSFA010000354.1:0-4547 GCA_038239185.1 Elainellales cyanobacterium
AGCACTTTGCCCAATAGTCCGATCGCTAGCCCTAAAGCCAAGACGCTCAAGCCTGTGTAAATCGGCAGCTCCACGTTGACGCTGGTATAGCTAGCGCCATAGGCGGCTCCGGCGGATGAGTAAAGCAATCGGTAGCGATCGAGCCAATCGCTGAGGGCGATCGCCAGCAGCAGCAATCCGCTTAAGCCGTCAAGATGCCGCCGTTGACGGAGCGAAAAGCCGGAGAAATAGCCCTGGCTCAAGCTGTTAGACGACAGCAGATAAGTGAGAAGAACCGACAGCAATCCCAACAGCAGCAGTCCAACAAGCCAAAACTCGCACAGTTCCCAAAGCGGCAGCGTAAACAGGTAAAAGCCCAGATCGTGCCCGAACAGCGGATCGATTTGATTGAATTGGGACGGCGATCGGGCAAGCAGGATCGTTGTCCAGCACTCTGAGGCGATAACGCTGAAGCTGAGGCTGACGACTAGCCCGATCGCCCCTAATCCCAGACGCGGATAGATCAACAGTCCGATCGCCAGCCCCACGCCCAGCCCTAAAACTAGCGGCGACTGGATTGCCTGCGGCCCGATCGCCCAAACTGCCTCTGGGCTAAACGGGATAGGCGACTGAAGGGCGATCGGTTTACCGATAAAATCGGGATGCCAGTGGGCAAAAGCAATCTGTCCATAGTGCAGCAGCAAGCAGCCGATCAGCAGGCTCAGCAGTCCGGTCAGCAACAGCAAGCCTCGTAGCTGCAATTGCCCTGGCTCTTTTTCGCAGGGCTGAGCCTGACTATAGCGATCGGCAACCCACAGATTTCCCCACAGAAACCCTAGGCTTACTGCGGCGATCGCTCCGCCCAAAAGCCCTTGCAACCGCAGCCGAGTGGTGAAATCTCCAGATAATCGACTTCCTGAAACCATAGCCGCTCCGCCCAGACAAACGAGCCGACATCAAGCAGCACCAGAATGCCAACCAGCAGCACCAACCTCCCAACCCAGCCTTTCGCTCGCCGCTGCTTGCCGCTCTCTCTCATGGCGCTGAATAGATCTGAACAACCCCTTCTCGCCGCCGATCGCCTGCGCCTGCTAGTTCTGCGTCGCGCGTCACTGCATGAACGCCGCCAAAGAAGAAATTTTGCCGTCCCCACAGCTCTAGCTGTCCATTAAACGGGAAAGCCGTGCGATCGATCACCAAACTGCCAAAGCCCGGTTCCACGTTAAACACACCCGCTTCCCAGTGAATTCTGGGCGCATTCACCGCCGCCTCGATCGACATGCCAAAATCTGCCCAGTTGCATAGCACCTGCAAAATGGCGGTGCGAATCCGATTCGACCCGCCAGAACCCAGCACTAGCTCCGGGTGATGATCGGCTAGAACCATCGTGGGCGACATCATCGATGAAATTCGGACATTGGGCTGCCACTGGTGAAAGCCATTGGGATGCAGATCTGCCTCGCCCAGCATGTTGTTCATCATAATGCCCGTGCCTGGGATGACGTAGGATGAGCCTTCGCCATTGGTAGTGGTGACGCTAGCCGCATTGCCATCGCGATCGATCGCGCTAACCTGCGTGGTGCTACCCCATTTGTTGGTAGTTCCTGGATTTCCAGCAGACTGGACGATCGCAGGGAGTTCGTTGCTGTATTCAATCAGGCGATCGGTTGCCAAAAATTCCTCTGCCACGTTCGCCTCATACAGCCTGGAGTCATAGCCATCTTTGCGCGCCAAATTGGTCAACTGCATCACCTTCGCCATTAGCCGCAGATGCTCAATCGAGCCAAACGAGAGTGCTGTCAGGTCAATTTTGGCGAGTAGCCCCAGCGCAAACGAGATCAACGTACCGCCAGCGCTAGGGGGAGGGTTGGTCAGCACCGTTTTGCCGCGATATTGGGTGATCAGCGGCGATCGCTCAATCACCTGGTATTGCTCCAGATCTGCGATCGTCAGATAACCGCCCCGCTCCTGACAGTCTTTGACCAGCCGCTGAGCAATCTCCCCCTGATAAAAGCCTCGGCTCCCTTCTGCCACAAGGTAGCTCAACGTTTCTGCTAGCTCCGGCATCACCAACTGCATCCCGGCTTGAAGCAGCTTGCCGTCGCGGGTGTAGATTTGTCGTGCTGTTGCATTTGCCAGCAAGATTGGCTCCAGAATTTGGAAGCAGTATGCCTGAAAGGCAGTCATTTCAATGCCGTTGCGGGCATAGTGAATCGCGGGTTCTGCCACTACCGCGATCGGCAGTCTGCCCAACCGTTGATGCACCTGAAACAGTCCGGCGATCGCTCCTGGAACCGCCATCGATCCCAACCCAATGTGAAACTCTTGCGATACCGCGCCAAAGTTCACATCCACTGGATAAAAGTCCAGTTCATGGCTGGGTCGCTTTTGGCGCGGGGTTTGCGTAAAAAAATCAAACAGAATATCGCGTCCGGTCTGCGGATGCGCCAGCAGAAAGCCGCCGCCGCCCGGCGAAGTCAAAGTCGGCTCTACGACAAACGATGCCATGACTGCCGCTACGACTGCATCAAACACATTCCCGCCCAGCCGAAACATTTCCAGCCCCGCTTCTGCGGTTTTTGGATGTCCTGCTGCGATCGCACCTTGAGTCATAGAGGATAGGGGGGTAGTAGAAGAACTGTCTTTAAACCTACACCGAACCCCAAACTCGATCGCACCCTTTACGATATAAAGACGGCTTTCGGTAGTTTTTTCGGTGATGGTTGAACATGACGAGATCGATCGCGATAGAGTGGCAAGAACTGTACGGCAATTGGGTGATGGTTCCGCCTCGCCCTAGAGGAATTATCCATTTTCTGGGCGGCGCATTTGTAGCAACAGCGCCACAGGTGACTTACCGCAGTTTGCTAGAGCACTTTGCCGAGCAGGGTTACGTCATCGTGGCAACTCCGTTTGTCAACACGTTTGACCATACGGAGATTGCCCAGCGGGTCTACCGCCTCTCGAACTTAGCGTTGGAAGCGCTTCAGCAAGAGCGGAGCCGATTGCGATCGCTGCCAATTTACGGCATAGGGCACAGCATGGGCTGCAAGCTGCATTTGTTGATTGGCAGTCTGTTTCCGGTCGAGCGGGCAGGTAATATTCTGATCGCATTCAACAACTATCCGGCGCGGCGAGCGATCCCGATGCTGGAGCAAATGACGCAGGTGTCTAAGTTGACGGCGCAGTTCGCCTCACAGATGGCATCGCAGCTCGCCACCTTTTCAGAGCAGTTTGGCTCGCAGGTCTTGCCACCGTTTGCCATTCCTGCCTTTGATGTGGAATTCACTCCGTCGCCGAAAGCCACCAACGAGCTGATTGCAGCGCAATATCAGGTGCGACACAATTTGCTGATCAAGTTCAGACAAGATGACATCGACCAGACCCGATCGCTCACAGAAGCCTTACCGCCCAGGATTTCCAGCACGACCACGGTGCAAATTTTGAAGGGGAATCACCTGACTCCGGTGGGGCAAAACGTGAACTGGAAAAGCGGCGCAGAGTTTTCGCCCTTTGATGCGATCGGGCAATTTATCAAGCAGGAAACATCTCGCGATCTCAACCAGATGAAGCAAACGATGCAGGAATGGCTTGATTCGTTAGATTGAACCCACCACATCCATTTTCCACCACATCCACTTTTATGCAACGCTGGAACACTTATTCCTTTGTGACTTGCAAAAAGCATTTGGTAAACGTCCGATGCACCAGGAATGCGATAGCCTGAAACGGTAAGCCTGTAAACGGTAAGCTACGCCCATTCCATTACGCCTACTTCATCCGATGACCAAGCCACAGCTCAGTGAAAAAGTTCGAGAACTGATTCAAAAAGCCAGAATCGTCAGTTTTGCAACCTGGCAAGACACCCATTCAGCAGAAGCGATTCAGCGCTTTCAAACAGCAGAGGATCTGAGCCGCTATCTGACGGACGAGGATTTGCAGACCCTGCAAGCGATCGCCCCAGCCAGTTCCGAATGGATTCCGGTAGCCGCACTGCTGCGCGATCGCGTGGTCGAAATCGTCGATGAAGCCCGCGCTCAAGTCTTAGCCACCTTCCCCGACATCACAGAGGCAGGCGGCGGACTCTATCCCGCTGCAAGAGCGGATGCCTGCTGGCGCGACTTCTAGCACTTCCTGCGCTGCATCACCTACGGCATCGCGGGGCATCACATCGACTACACCAGCGCCGCAGGATTAGACGCGATGCAAGCGCTCTATCAGGAATTGCAGGTGCCGCTCAACGCAATGGTAGTCGGGCTAGAAGGGATCAAATCTAGCAGCTTGAAGCGAGTAAGAGGCAGAACAGCAAGCTGCATTAGCTCCCTATTTCGATCGCCTAATCGATCAGCTTAAGCAGTTCCGCTAAACCAGTCTCACGCACAGAGAAACCATCCGCTGCCAGTCAAGTCGCGTAATCAAACAGCATGGTAAACTACTCCCCGCCGCTTACGCTGAGCGGGGAGCTTTCAGTAGCCCTGAAGCAGCGTAGCTGAGTGAACAGCTCAGATACTCCGAACCTCTAGGCTGGTTTACAAACAACCCCAAAAGTTTAATCATGTTTGCCCCAT
>JBBSFA010000355.1:0-4539 GCA_038239185.1 Elainellales cyanobacterium
ATTGGAATTGACCTGCAAGAAGCCGATTTGCATTGCGCCACACTCATCCTGACTTACTTAAATCGCGCCAAGCTGGGGAAAGCCAACTTAATGGCGACCCGATTGAGCGGCGCAAATCTGGCTCAAGCCGATTTGGTTCGCGCTACCCTGCGAGACTCTGATTTGCACAGCGCCGTGCTACAAGGAGCCGATTTGCGAGGGGCTGACTTAACGCTGGCTAGCCTGATTGATGCCAACCTGATTGACGCTGACCTCCGCAATGCAGACTTGGGCGGTGCGAACCTAACTGGGGCCTGCCTCCGAGGAGCCAACCTGCGCGAAGAAAACCGTAAATATAGCGTCAATCTGCGCGGCGCGACGCTTCGCAAAGCAGACTTACGCGGGGCAAACTTAACGGGCGCTGATCTGGCGAAAGTCGATTTACGCGGCGCAAACCTGAGCGAAGCCACCTTGCGCGGTGCCGATCTGAGCGGCGCTGATCTGACGGAAGCCAATCTCAAAGGCGCAGTGTTGACCGAAGCGATTCTGCCGCAGGCGGTGCTCCGGGGCGCAAACTTGATGAACGCTAGGCTAGACCGCAGCGATTTGACTGAAGCCGACCTTGCCAGCGCTAATCTCCAAGGCGCAACCCTAGCAGATGCCAAACTCATCCGGGCGCACCTTGCCAAGGCTAACTTGAGGCTGGCTCGTCTCAATCGCGCCGATCTGAGTCGCGCTACGCTCTGGGGAGCCAATTTGCAGAAAGCCAACTTAGTCGAAACCTATATGGCAAGAACCATTCTGACGAACGCAAACTTGACGAACGCAAACTTGATCAGAGCCGAGATGAGCAGCGCCAACCTAGCCGGAGCAATTCTCCAAGGTGCCACTTTGCCAGACGGCAGAATTCAGAGCTAGGCAGAGTCTTATCAGCGGGTTCTTATCAGCAGTACCTTGATACATCTTCCCGACAGTCATCTGCCAGGTAGGATAAAGCCCGGAAACGCAGCCCCACCATCTGCTCATACAGAGGATTGAGCTGACACATGGGTGGGATATGCACGATTTTTTGACCAAACAGGGTTACGTCTCGCTCAAAGGGGCATTGAGATGGAATCATTTGGCAGAGAAACCGGGCTAGCCGAGCATCTTTGACATCTAAATGGTCAAGCCACTCCTGCATGGGCTTGAGCGCTTCATGCTTAAGCGCCGCTTTATGCTTAAGCGTTGGTTGAGCGATCGCCGATCGCTCGATCGCCTGACTTAGCGTGACTTCCAGCGGCTGATCGGCTTCAGGCGGCTGATAGTTTAGCGTCGAACGTAGGGCGGCGAGGAGGTTGGGATCAAGCCCCAAAACGGTACAGAATTCATGAAGGACTGTATCCTCAGCCGAAGAATAAACTCCATCCGCGATCGCCACCATTACCGCCGTTCGCAGAAAATTTTCGCCAAGGCTGGTATTTTTGCCGAAAGCTGCTGCCAGCATTGCCGGGGCGATCGTCTCAACAGGACCCAAATCTGTCGCGGGAGTTAATTCGGTTTGGGTAATTTCGCCAATTAGATTCTTTTCTTCTTCAGAAAAGCGACCATCTGCCCAAGCGATCGTGAGTAATCCGCGCAGCCAGACCGAAATTTGGTCGTCTGTGTAGGGGCGGTGCGCTTGAACAGTGCTAGTTTGGTCAGTGCTAGTTTGGTCAGAAGTTTGAGCAGCGGAGGAAGTATGAACCGCTCCGACTTGCTCAGCAGAAGTCAATTCGGTGGTCATGACAGGCGCTTGTATAATTTTCTCTACAGTCTCATTGTAGTGATTCAAAGTCCCAATGGAGGCTAAACTCCCTTAAATCAACATCAGGGGCGCATCCTCGATCGCATTTGCCACGAAAAGCTCAATTACAGCGCAAAGGATTTTTACTGTGACCTTATCGGAACTTGGTTTGTTGTTTCTGTCGATTTTGGCGAGCATTGGCGGACAATTTTTGCTGAAGGCAGGAGCATTGGCGCTAGGTCAAGTCAGCGCTGCAAATGCAGTGAGTCTCATCTTGAGGATTATCACGATCCCGCAGTTGGTTGCGGGTCTGGCACTATACGGGCTAGGGGCGATCGCCTATATTCTCTTGTTGACTCGTGTCAATCTCAGCATTGTGGGTCCTTCGATCGCGCTCAGCTATGTCTTCTCCGTGCTGCTGGGCTATTTTGTTTTCAAAGAGGTAATTCCCGTTGAGCGTGTGGTTGGCTTAGGGTTCATTGTGTGCGGCGTGATTTTGGTGCTGCTGCAAAAGCACTGAGCTGGTTTCAGCCCCAGGCGATCGCTTGGGGCTGTAGATCCTGCTAGTTAGTTGGGTTGGATCATTTCGTTCTCTGGATTGACCAGTCGGAACAGCTTTTGTTTGATTTGGGCATCAAACACTTCCCACTTCATGCGGGTGTATTCAGCGTTTTCATTGAAACCAGACAGGAAGCCCATCGGGACTTCAAAGCCGCCTGCCATCGATCGCCCCCCGCCAAAATAGCGTCCGGAGGTGTCTTGTCCAAACACTTCTTTGATAAATTCATCTGGATCGAGGGTGATCTTGTTGGTTCGCAGCGAACCAATCACCACTTCCAGTTCATCATCTTCGTCGTGGACAATGCCATAGACTACGGCAGTGTGAACGTTTTCTTCAGTTACTAGGAAATCTGCCGCCTGTGGGATGGCATCGCGATCGTCGTAGCGCAGATAGCCCACGCCTGCGATCGAGAAGTTGTTTTGCAGGACTCGGTTGCGGAGCGATCGCTCGATCACATTCATTCCCCGCTTGGAGCGAGAGGCTTGCAGAACCGAATTGAGCAACTGGGAGTCGTAGAAGCGGCTGAGATAGCCCGCTGCCGTGAAATCGTCCTCTTGTGCCTGCATCAAACGATTCGTATCCGATCGAATCCCATGCATCAGCGCGGTTGCACACTTGATATGTTCGCTGTTGCTGCTGTCTAGCTTCAGCAGCCCTGCCTGAAGGTACTGACTAAAGATGGTCGCCGTTGCACGGGCTTGAGGGCGCAGATCCAAAAATTCGGCTTTAAGCTCGCCTTGAGCCGTGTGGTGGTCGATGATCGCAATAGTCAGCAACCCTGCATGCTGGACTTGGGAGAGCAACTGCGTTGTGGTTCCTTGTCCGTCCACAAACACGCAGCCCTGGTATACCGAAAAGTCTTTCTCTTTCGCGAGCTGCATCGTACAGCGTTGGGCAGGTAAACCTGTGAGTTTGACTAGCGCGATGTTCTCTTGGTGGCTCAGCGTGCCAGCGTAGTAGATATCGCAAGCAATCTCAAACTGCTGGGCGATTAGCTTGTATGCCCAAGCGCAGGACAGAGCGTCTGGATCGGGAAAGTCCTGAAGCAAGATCAATTGGCGATCGCCTCGATGCTTGATCAGGCTTTGCCGAAGGGCTTCTGCTTTCGGATCGGCTAGCCGCCCCATTGATTGATCATCCTGACCATTCTGCTTTGCTTGAGTCTGGCTCTTGATTCGCGCTGACTCGCTTCGGGTTGAATTAATCCGCTCTGAAGCAGTCTCTGAAGAGGCCATTGTAGCGCCAAAAGGAACCGCCGCAGAGGGATCTGAAGTGTTCGACTCCATCAGCAAACTATTAGAAAATTGAAGCGACTCAGATTCCATACTTTGTTTGTCTAGGGAAATTGATCTAAGGGAGGACGATCAACCCAATCTTAGTTTCCAAGAGCTTGCCTTGAATGCCGTCCAGGAGAATACGAGATTATTTTGATCTTTACAGAAAAACTTTGATAAAGCCACCTGTCGCAGGGGATACCCTACGGGGGATTGCCGATCGCCACTGTCGTAAATACCCTCGTCAGCCCTGGTAGATGCCGCCAGATCAGGAACTAGCAGATTAAGTCCCAATCACATACTTTTGCCACTCTTTGTGCACGCCGCTTTTGATCTGTTTTGCCACCTCAAAGTAAAGACCACTATGGGGTCTGTGAGGCTTGATCCGCAAGGGCATGTTTGCCTCTTTGGGTGTACGGCTACCCTTCCTGACGTTGCAGCGGACACAAGCAGTCACGATGTTTTCCCAGGTGTCTTCGCCGCTGCGCGATCGGGGGAGCACATGATCCAAAGTCAAATCATCTCCAGTGTAGCCGCAGTATTGACAGGAGTGACCATCTCGATGGAGGATGTTTCGGCGGGTCAAAGGAATCTCTTTGTACGGCACTCGGACATAATGACGGAGCCGGATCACCGTGGGCAAAGGCATTTCTGCATACACAACTCGCCCGTTGTGTTCTACTTGCTCTGCCTTTCCTTTGATCAGCAAGACGACCGCCCTTCGCCAGCTAGTAATGTTGAGCGGTTCATACGAAGCGTTGAGAACCAGAACCTTACCCATCAGAGTATTGAGGATTAGAACAAAGGTTTGGACAGATAGTAACATAGTTGGCACTCGGTAGGGAGGGATAAGGTCATAAACTTGCATCCCGCCTGCACCTTTTCAGGAGTTTGAGGTCTGTTCTAACTGGAGAGCGTTCAACCATGTTGATCTGGGAATCGTCGCCTAGCCTGTCTTC
>JBBSFA010000356.1:0-4535 GCA_038239185.1 Elainellales cyanobacterium
GAGGCAACATAAGCATCTAGCTTTGAGAGCGGAATCCCAACTCGTTTTTCTAACACCGCCAGGATTTGCAGCAGACGATTGTACTCAATTCCCGTAGTCGATCGACGAGGTGACGGATAGCTGGTGGGGCTAACCAGCGCTTGCAGTTCCACGACGATCGGGCGAGTCCCTTCACAAGCGACGATCGTTGCGGTTCCCGGCGACTGTTCTTCACGGTTGCCCAAAAATAGCTCGGAGGGATTTTTCACCTCTTCTAAGCCGCGATCGACCATGGCAAACACGCCCAGCTCGTTGGTCGCACCAAACCGATTTTTCACGGCTCGCAGCAACCGATGGCTGGCAAAGCGATCGCCCTCAAAGTACAGCACTGTATCGACTAGATGCTCCAGCACTTTGGGTCCTGCGATCGCCCCTTCTTTCGTGACATGCCCGACAATGAACAGCGTGATCGTTTCCCGTTTTGCCACCTGCATCAGCGCGGCTGTGCATTCCCGCACCTGAGCCACTGAGCCAGGAGCCGAATTTAAGGCAGCAAAGTAGAGCGCTTGGATACTGTCAATCACCGCCACCTGTGGGCGCAGCGATTCCAGTTCTCGCAGGATGGACTCCAAATCGGTTTCGGGCAGCAGGTAAAGATTATTGCCCGCAGAGGCTTCAGTCTCCGAGCCGTTTGCGATCGCTGAATTACTAATCCCCAACCGTTGCGATCGTAGCTTTACCTGCTGTCCCGACTCCTCGGCACAGACATATAGCATTCGGTACTGAGTTGCCAACTGATTGGCAGCTTGCAGCAGTAAGGTGGACTTGCCAATGCCCGGATCGCCCCCAATCAGGATCAGCGAACCAGGAACGATGCCACCGCCCAAAACGCGATCGAGTTCGCCATAGCCGGACGAAAGGCGGGACTGGGGATAGTCAGCGATCTGGTTTAAAGTCAGCGAGGCGATCGGCTGGACTTCTTCAGCGGCGCGAGGTTTTTTACTCGATCGGGTCGCGGTCAAAGCCGTGGCGCGGTTGGCAGTGGGAGGCTGCGCCACGACTTGCTCAATCAGCGTATTCCATTCGTTACAGGCTGGACATTTGCCAAAATATTGGGGGAATTCTGAGCCACATTGATTACAAACGTAAAGCGATCGAGTCTTTGCCATACCTAAAAATTAACAATTTGCAAAGAATTGGGCGTTAAAAAATCAGAATTAAGCAGCAAAAGTGCAACCTGAGCGATCGAAAATCGTGGATTGAGCAACCAAAGAACTACAAATCATCCATTACTTATTTGCGATCGTCCAGCGCTTACCGTTACCCGACACAGCCGCTTAGAGCGCTGATTTGCAGAAAAGTTAAAAAACAGTGAAATGTCCATTTTCCGGAAAATTGAAAGTTTTAATGTCAATTAAATGAGCTAATATCTTAATGATAAAGTGGCAAAAGTTAACTATCAGAAAAGCACTTTAAGGAGTGTTAAGAAAATTGGAAAATCACAAAGAGAAAATCTTGGTTGTAGACGATGAAGCTAGCATTAGGCGGATTTTAGAAACGCGGCTCTCCATGATTGGCTACGACGTAGTAACGGCGGCAGATGGCGAAGAAGCGCTGGAAACCTTCCGCAACGCCGACCCTGACTTAGTAGTCCTGGATGTGATGATGCCAAAGCTAGATGGCTATGGCGTTTGCCAAGAGCTTCGCAAAGAGTCTGATGTGCCGATCATTATGCTAACGGCATTAGGCGATGTTGCTGATCGGATCACCGGACTAGAGCTAGGGGCAGATGATTACGTCGTCAAGCCTTTCTCACCCAAAGAGCTAGAAGCCCGAATTCGATCGGTGCTGCGTCGCGTTGAAAAGGTTGGCACTTCCGGCATTCCTAGCTCTGGGGTGATCCATATCAACAATATTCGGATCGATACGAATAAGCGGCAGGTTTACAAGGGCGATGAGCGGATTCGGCTGACGGGCATGGAATTTAGCCTGCTAGAGCTGCTGGTGGGGCGATCGGGCGAACCGTTCTCCCGATCGGAAATTCTTCAGGAAGTCTGGGGCTATACGCCGGAGCGCCATGTGGATACTCGCGTCGTGGATGTCCACATCTCCCGCCTCCGCGCCAAGCTGGAAGACGACCCTAGCAACCCCGAACTTATCCTGACCGCGCGCGGTACGGGCTATCTATTTCAGCGGATTGTCCCTCCGGGTGAAGTTGAATAAGCGTGAAGTTGAATAAGCGTGAAGTTGAATAAGCGTGAAGTTGAATAAGCGTGAAGTTGAATAAGCGTGAAGTTGAATAAGCGCGAAGTTGAATAAGCGCGAAGTTGAATAAGCGCGAAGTTGAATAAGCCGGGTTTCCGGCTCAATCGATCGGACATTTTCAGCGATCGGACTCTCAAACCTTCTGATTTTTCTGTCTTCTCCACCAATCGGTAGAGTCCATCTGATAAAATTTGTGAGGTTTCTATCACTTTGATCAATGAGATCGACTCAGGCACGGATCGCAGTGGACGCAATGGGGGGAGACTTCGCTCCCGCCGAAATAGTAGCTGGCGCAATTAGGGCACAGGCTGAGCTAGGAGTCGAAGTCCTGCTCGTCGGTGATCCTCAGCAGCTCACAGACCTGATCAAGCAGCATCACTCTTCGATTCAGATGGAGATTATTCCTTCTGAAGGACTGGTGGAAATGCATGAAGAGCCGTTGGGTGCAATCCGACGCAAACCCAAAGCCTCCATTAATGTAGCGATGGATTTGGTGAAGCAGGGGCGAGCAGATGCCGTGGTGTCTGCGGGGCACTCTGGCGCAGCAATGGCATCGGCTTTGCTGCGGCTGGGTCGCTTGAAGGGGATCGATCGTCCGGCGATCGGTACTGTTCTGCCCACGCTGATGGCGGGTAAGTCGGTGATGATTCTAGACGTGGGCGCGAATGTAGACTGTCGCCCCAAATTTTTAGAGCAGTTTGCTGTCATGGGCACAGTCTATTCTAAGTACGTGCTAGGGATCGATACGCCCAAAGTTGGACTCTTAAACATTGGTGAAGAACCTTCTAAAGGCAATGATTTGGCGCTGCGGACGCATCAGCTCCTGCAACAGAACTCCCGCATCAACTTTGTCGGCAATGCCGAAGGGCGCGATGCATTGTCTGGGCACTTTGATGTCATTGTCTGCGACGGCTTTGTGGGCAACGTCTTGCTCAAGTTCGCTGAGGCAATGGCGGAAGCGCTGCTGCAAATTATCCGCGAGGAGCTGCCTCAGGGCTGGCGCGGCAAGCTAGGAACCCTGATGCT
This sequence comes from Elainellales cyanobacterium, assembly GCA_038239185.1. GTDB lineage: Bacteria > Cyanobacteriota > Cyanobacteriia > Elainellales > Elainellaceae > FACHB-886. Next base: position 3,271 of record JBBSFA010000356.1, read on the forward strand.
GAAGCCTAACCTGAAGCGGATTAGGCAGCGGATGGATCACGCAGAGCATGGCGGCGGTCTGCTGCTGGGCGTAGATGGAATCTGTATCATCAGCCACGGTAGCTCTCAAGCCCCCTCCATCTTCAATGCTGTGCGGCTAGCCAAAGAAGCCGTTGACAACAACGTGCTGGAGCGGATTCATAGCCAGTACGCCAAGACCGCCGCGAACGACGGCAATTAGTATAGTTAGTCAGTAGTAATCCCCGGTGGAACTGCAAGTCTTCTGTAGAGAAGAACGGTGTTCTGCCTCCTTATCTAGCCACGGGGAATCGATGCGAAACGAATCAGGAACAGGCATTGCCATTACGGGAAGCGGCTCCGCTCTGCCCTCTGTCGCGTTTGACAATGAACAGATGAGTCGCTTGGTAGAAACTTCTGATGAATGGATCGCTAGCCGCACCGGGATTCGATCGCGTCGGCTCTCTCAGCCTACAGAGTCACTGCAAACGATCGCTACTCAAGCGGCTCAGCAGGCGCTTGAAATGGCAGGGCTTGCACCGTCTGATGTCGATCTAATCCTGCTGGCGACCTCTACGCCAGATGACTTGTTTGGCACTGCCTGCCAGATTCAGGCGGCTCTAGGGGCAACCAAAGCGGTCGCGTTTGATCTGACCGCCGCCTGTTCTGGCTTTGTCTTTGGCATTGTCACAGCCGCGCAGTTCATTCGTGCGGGCGCTTACCAAAACGTAGTCGTGATTGGGGCAGATGTGTTGTCCCGCTGGACAGATTGGGACGATCGCCGCACCTGCGTCTTGTTTGGCGACGGAGCTGGCGCGATCGTGATGCAGGCAAACCCAGAGGCAGACGATCTACTCGGCTTTGAACTCCGCAGCGATGGCAACCAAAACAACTGCCTGACTTTGGCATACCAACCAGAGCCAAAAGCGATGGTCGATGGAGTAACCATTGCGCAAGGCAACTTCCTGCCCATCCAGATGAACGGGCAGGAAGTCTATCGATTCGCGGTCAAGAAAGTTCCAGAAGTGATTGAGAAAGCCCTGTTCCGGGCTGAACTGAACGTCGATCAAATCGATTGGCTGCTGTTGCACCAAGCCAATCAACGGATTCTAGATGCAGTTGCCGATCGGCTGCGGATTCCGCATGAGAAGGTGATTAGCAACATGGCAAAGTATGGAAATACTTCGGCAGCCTCAATTCCGATCGCCTTAGACGAAGTTGTGCGAGCCGGAACAATTCAACCGGGGGACGTGATCACGGCAGCGGGA
>JBBSFA010000357.1:0-4527 GCA_038239185.1 Elainellales cyanobacterium
AGACGATAGCCGTCGCCGCGATGCCTCTCTCGCCGAGGTGAATCGCAAGCTCTCTAACCGGATGGAAACGGTGGTGAAACATGTAGTCAATCTGCCGACTGCGGAAACAGTGCAGCAGATGCGCCAGGGGCTGGTCATCAAAGATCGAGAGGTCGCAAGACGGCTCTATTCCGAAATCACCGATCTTCAGCAAGAGCTAAACCAACGGCTAGCGCCCCTAGAGCAGCAAGGACTCACCTCTGCGCGCCAAGAGCTAAACCTACTGGGAGCGCAATATAAGCACCTATCAGAGGCGATCGCTCAGATCGGCGGCGATCTGCAAATGCTGGAAGTCTTGACCCAAACCAACAGTTCTCAAACGCCGATCGCCCAGTTGCAAAGCCATCTTGCCGACCTGCAAACTCACTTTGATGCACTCTCTAACCAAACCAAGCCCAACCTCACCTCGCTGCAAGAGCAAATTTCTCGACTCGATCGCCAAGTCAGCAAGCTGCCGCCCCCGGTTGACCTCACCTCACTCAAGCAAGAGGTAGGCGAACTGATTCGGCTCGTGACTGACCTAGTGCCTCGCCGCGATCTGCTAGCGGTCGTCAAAGAAGTCCGCGCTCTGCACGAACGGCAGGAATGGTTGAAGCAATCGATGGAGTCGATCGAAACGGCAGCGATTCAATCGACAGATCAAGCGGTGCCCGTTCGTCAGCAGCCCAGCGATGCTGCGCCAAACTCTTCAGAGCCAAACTCTTCAGAGCCAAACGCGCAGCTAGAGCAGCTTGCCGAACTCGAAGACCTCGACTTTCAGCCCTCCGACTGGCGGGCAGCTAGCATTTCCGATCTAGCCGCGATTCAGACCGATGCCGTTAACTACCTTTCGCATCTGCGATCGCAGCTTGCCACGGTGCAATCTTTCACCGAAAGCCTCGCTGCTCAGCACCAGGATCTTCAAGCGCAGTTGAATCAGTTGCCTAATAACCTGGATGTGACCGCGCTTCAGGGGCAGATGCAAGAGTTAGCCCAGCGAATTCCAGCCGCCGAAACAACTTTGGACGGCTTTCGCGATCGAATTCAGGATGTGATTCAGCAAGAACTGGGCTTTATTACGGAGCAACTGCAAACCGTTCCCGCTTTGCCCAACTACGAATTTGTGTTTGATTTGAATTCGCCGCAGACTCATAACAGGGCAGCCAACAGGGTAGCCAACGGAGCCAACGGGTTAACGCAGGAAGCAACAGCGGCTAGCACGCTGGCAGGCAGTCGCACTATTTTGGAAGAAGCGCTGGCATCCACGCAAAATCGGCTGATTTTGATTTTGCCCTGGTCGGATCAGTATGCTTTAGATGAAGCGCTGATGCAAAAGCTAGAGGCATTTCTGGATCAAGGCAAACTGCTGGATGTGGGCTGGTGTCATCTTGCCGATCGCAGCTCAGAGAAGCTGCTGAAAAAAATGAAGCGCGGCTGGATGAGTGATACTTCATCGACAGAACTGGCGCAGACCGATCCTTTGCAGACGGATCTGTTTCAAGATGTGCTGCATCAGCTTTTACACCTGAAGCGGACGCATCCTGCGAACTTTCAGTTCAAAATTCTGGGAACGAGCGAAAACTTCCTGGTTTCCGACCAAACCTTCGCCGTCTTGGGCATTGCCGATACGCTAAAGACCAACACTGCCTTTTCTGAACTCCAGCTCAAACTCAAAACGAGAGATCCAGAGGCAATTCAGCGGCTAATCAACCGTTTCGATAATCCAATTTTGGAAGCGGACGATCTGGTTTCGCATTGGAACCGGGGCGTGACGCGGCATGACTTGGGCGACAAAACGGGCGCGATCGCAGACTACACGCAGATTCTCAGCCACAGCCCCGATGACGCAATCACCTACAACTATCGGGGCATTGCTCACTACGATGCGGACAATGTGCCGAATGCGATCGCGGATTTGACTGAATCGATTCGGCTGAACCCGCAGCAGGTCGCCGCCTACTGCAACCGGGGATTTATCCGAGCGGAACAGGGCGATCCGGCACGGGCGATCGCAGACTATTCGCAAGCGCTGCAAAACCGCCCCGATTGGGCAATTGCCTATCTCTATCGCGGCATGGCATGGCAGAAGCTAGAAAAAAATCAGGAATCGATCGCAGACTACAGCGCAGCAACGGATTTGAACCCAGAGTCGGCGGTGGCTCGATACTATCGCGGCTTGGCATGGCAAAAGCTGGGAAACTATGTGGGGGCGATCGCGGATCTGGAAGCGGCGGCGACTTTGTTTGCCGCACGGGGTAGCCGCACCAATGCTCAGAAAGCACAGAAGAATCTGATTAAGCTGCGCCATTTGCTGGCAAAGCAGCCTAATCCAGAGCAGGCGGACGGATTGTCGCAGTCTACAGGCACGGCAGCGCCAGAGGATAGAGTTTCGTATCAGTATTTCTGAGCGCGGTAGTCATGTGGCAGCGGATGTGGGGGCGGATGAGGGAGCATCGGTGTTAAAAGTTGCCACCCGCAAAACTGATCTACACTAAAGCCAGAAAGACCGCTGGATAAAGCCATGCAGATTGAAATCCAACTCGACGAAGAAAGAGCAAGCAAGCTGGCACAGATTCAACAGCAAACTCAGCAAGATACGGCTGAATTGATCGATCGCATGGTGAGTGAGGCGATCGATCGGTACTATCAGCAAATTCAGCCTCCCGCAGCCGATCCGCTCGCCAAATTAAAACAGAGTAAATTTATCGGTTGCTTCCAAGGACCACCCGATCTCTCTACCAACTCCAAAGCCTACTTTCATGACATTATGCAAAAGAAATTTCCGCAGCAGCACTAAGATTCATGATCATGGCTGACACAGGCTTCTTTGTTGCTTTGGGAAACCAGACAGATCAAAACCACATAGCAGCAATCCAAATTCTCAGCGGTTTGCGAGAAGCCCTCATCACCACCTATCCTGTTATCACCGAAACCTGTTATTTGCTGGCGAGAGACAGCGGCATTGATTCCCAATGCGCCTTCTTAGACGATCTTGCCGAAGAAATTTTTGCCGTATTTGAACTCCAACCTGTTCATATCAGGCGTGCGATCGAACTGATGAAACGCTACGCAGACCTACCGATGGATTTTGCCGATGCCTCGCTCGTGGTGCTAGCCGAACATCTCGGACATGGACGCATCTTGACGGTCGATCGACGGGACTTCAACACCTATTGCTGGAACAACAACAATCCTTTTGAAAATCTGCTGCTCTCATAGGCGATCGCCCTAAACTAAAGATATTTCAGGATATATAGAGCCTGCGATCGAGGGAAACAGATCTAGCTTTCCTCGATCGCGGACGGGGACTAGATTCAGCGCTTCGGGTTCGGCTAAAGTGGGGTAAATCTCAGTGCAATCTTGATCTGAGCCGTATTCTAGCCCCCATAAACGGCGAATCCCCTGTGAAAACCATTCTGATTTTGGCAGCGAACCCGAAAGGGTCTGTGTCGCGCCTTGGTGAAGAGGTGCGCGAAATTGAAGCGGGACTGCGCCGATCGCAACATCGCGATCGGTTTGTGCTGAAGTACCAGACTGCGGTGCGTCCGAGAGATGTGCAGCGGGCGATGCTGGATGAACAGCCACAGATTGTTCATTTCTGTGGGCAGGGGCAGGGTGAACGGGGGTTGGTGCTGGAGGATGAGAGCGGTGAACCGAAGCTGGTTAGCGTTGGAGCGTTAGCCGAGTTATTTAAGCTGTTTGCGGATCAGGTGGAGTGTGTGTTGCTGAATGCTTGCTATTCGGAGGTGCAGGCACGGGCGATCGCTCAACACATTGATGCTGTGATTGGGATGAATCAGTCGATCGAAGACAGGGCGGCGATCGAGTTTGCCGTGAGTTTTTATGATGCGCTGGGGGCGGGAAGGGCGATCGAGTTTGCGTTTGAGTTGGGGCGGAATGCGATGAAGCTTCAGGGAAGTGACGAGGATCAAACGCCTGTTTTGATTGCTGGATTGAATCGATCGCGATCGCGGATTTTTGTCAGCTACAAGCGGGATGTGGAACCGGATGGACAGGTGGCGCGGGAGATTTTTCGGGCTTTAGGTCAGAGGCATGAGGTGTTTATTGACCAGACGATGCCAGTCGGGACGCGCTGGGCAGCGCAGATTGAGACGGAGATCCGGCGATCGGATTTTTTGATTACGTTGCTGTCGGCGGATTCGGTGCATAGCGAGATGGTGCTGGCGGAGATTGAGCTGGCGCATCAGTTAGGGAATGCGCAGGGCAAGCCGATGATTTTGCCGATTCGGTTGGGGTATCGTGAGCCGTTTTCCTATCCGCTGAGTGAGTATTTGAATGGGATTGGGTGAAGGTTGGGCGATCGGGGTTGAGATTCCCCTGCTATAGCCGTTCTCCCTTCGTTCCACTCAAGCGCCAACTGCTATGATCACAGCTAGACATCGCCAGATTGACAGGATGAACTTAAACATTTTGGTAGAACACAAGCAGGATGGAGGAGCGATCGCCTCCGTGCTGGAACTTCCTGCCTATCGAGTTGAGGCAGAAACC
>JBBSFA010000358.1:0-4520 GCA_038239185.1 Elainellales cyanobacterium
AAGGTCGATCGCATGTTGATTACCCCCGATAATCTCACCTTAGTCACGGCTGGCTCGGATCACGTTCTGCGGCTTTGGTCGCTGGCAACCGGAGCAAACCTGCGATCGTTGAACGGACATACAGGGACAGTCACGACCATACAGGCAAGCCCCTTTGAGCATCTGCTGGTGAGCGGTAGCGAAGACAAAACGGTGCGGCTTTGGGACACAGAGTCAGGCATTCGGCTGCGAACTTTTGTGGGAAACAAAGCGGCTGTAACGGCAGTAGCGATCAGCCCTGATACCCAAACGGTTGTGAGCGGTAGCCAAGACGGGACGCTGCGGCTGTGGGATCGAAAGACGGGACAACTGCTGCGATCGCTAGCCGTTCCGAAGATGGCGATTACAGCGATTGCGTTTGATCAGACTTCTGAGCATTTGATCAGCGCCAGCAGCGATCGGCTGATTCAAGTTTGGGATCTACGCACCGGAAAAATCCAGCGGCAGTTTGTCGGACATACAGGTGCGATCGTCGGGTTGTCGGTGGGCGATAATCAAACGCTTTTTAGCTTTGGTAAAGATCGAACGCTGGTGTGGAATCTCGATCGCCAAGAGTTGGCGCATGTTTTATCGGAAGATTCTGCTAAACCCGTCACTGCGCTTGCAGATAATCGGTACATTACAACGGTACATAACAATGGCAACATTCGGATTTGGACTGCTAAAACGGGAAGACTCGTCATGACAATTTCAGGATTAGGACAAAATTTAGAGGCGACTTTGAGTCCCGATCGCGACTATTTAGTCAGTTGGAATCCTAATCATCCGCTGCGAGTTTGGCGGCTCAGTGCGCTTCCCTAGTCGGATTTTCCTTGGCAAATCTTGATGCTCCCTGCCTTGATGCTCCCTGAACCTATCGGCTAAACGTTTAACGGACGATTGCATCGTTCTAAACAGAGTTGAATCTGTAACCCAATATCCACAACGTACTATTCACAACACGAGAACTATGCTGAATACCGTTTCGGAAAAAACAATGCATCGTGTCCGCTGGCTGTTAACCTTCGGATGGTTTACATTAATTGTCTCGTTTTTCTACGATCCGATTACAACGGAGTTCACCAAAGCGAGCAATTTAGCCAGTCCGTTTCATGTGAAACCAGAGACAGCCCTTGACCCAGCGCTTTGCTCCAAGATTCAGGATGTCTGCATGGAAGCCAAGCCGTTCGAGATGAGCGCTCTGATCTGGTGGGCGATGATTGTGCCCTGTGCCATCATCATTCTGCTGTTGCTGGGGCATGAGGTCTGGCGGCGGATCTGTCCATTGTCTTTTCTCTCGCAGTTGCCCCGTGCCTTGGGCATCCAACGGCGACGTAAAGTCGTTGATCCAATCACAGGCGAAACCCGCTTGGAGTTAGTGACTATCGGCGAAAACTCTTGGCTTGGACGGAACCATCTCTATGTTCAGTTCGGTTTATTTGTCACTGGGCTAGGTGCGCGTATCCTGTTTGTCAACTCCGATCGCCATGCTTTGGGGGGCTTCCTGATTGCGACCATTCTCTGCGCGATCGTCGTGGGCTATCTCTACGCTGGAAAAAGCTGGTGTCAGTACTTTTGTCCAATGTCGCCTGTGCAGTTGGTCTATACTGGACCGCGAGCACTGTTGGGCAGCCAAGCTCACCTGCAACAAAAGCCTGTCGTAACGCAATCTATGTGCCGCACGGTGACTCCGTCTGGGCAAGAGCAAAGCGCCTGCGTGGGTTGTAAATCCAACTGTATCGATATTGATGCCGAGAAAACCTACTGGAGCGAGCTGAAAAAGCCAGGGCGGCGGCTCGTGCAGTATGGCTATTTGGGAATGGTGATTGCTTTTTACGTCTACTATTTCCTTTATGCGGGCGATTGGAACTATTACTTCACGGGTTCTTGGACGCATGAAGAAGACCAAATTTCCAAAATTTTTGATCCAGGATTCTATATTGCGGGTCATGTGATTCCGATTCCCAAATATATTGCAGTTTATCTGACCTTTGCGGTGGCGATCGCCCTGACTGTTTCTTTAGGGTTTGCCCTAGAAAAATTCTATCGATCGTTTATGGCTTGGCGGGGTCATCGCGTTTCGGCAGAACAAGCACAACATGCAGCGTTCACGATATTTACGGCAGCCTCTTTCTGGGTGTTCTTTTCCTATGGCGCTCGTCCTTGGTTGAACAAAATGCCAGTTTGGGTCGTGCTGACCTTTAATGCTGTGGTTGTTTTAATTGGCTCCATGTGGCTGTTCCGCACGTTTGGGCGAACTCGGATGCAGTACGATCGCGAAAGCATGGCAACTAGCCTCCGCAAACAATTACACAAACTGCAAATTGATCCGGTTTGGCTAGATGGGATGTCGATAGATGATCTGTCGCCCAATGAGGTCTACACGCTAGTTAAAGTCTTGCCGGAATTCTCTCAGCAGTTGCAGACCCAGACCTATATGGGGGTTGTGCTGGATTCGATTCAACAAAAGATCGTGGATGCTTCTGGGAGTTTTGAGTATTTCGCAAAATTGCGTCAAGACTTGCGGATTAAAGATTCTGAGCACTTTGATGCAATCGAAGCGATCGCCATTACAAATCCAGATTTACTGTTACCCCAAGAAGAACCGCAGCGTCAACAAGTTGCCAGCTTCATGTCTTCTGACAAAACAATCGGCAGACCAATTGGCAACCGTTCCCGGAAAAGTCAAATCGGCAAGAGAGGTCAGTTCTAACGTGAGCAAATTAAATAGAAAATAGGAATTTCATCCCATGCTGAAACTTAAATCCGTTAACTTTGAGCAACAGCAGTTTGAAGTTCATCAGCTTCATCAAAGCTACCCTGGACAGCTTGAATGGTTGATCGGACGGAATACAGACTGTGATTTAGTGTTGCTAAGTCCAGAAGTAAGTCGTGTGCATGGACGCATCTTTTTTGTGGATGACCACTATTATTTCATTGATATCGGCAGCACCTCTGGGTCGCTCCTGAATGGAGATTTTATTCCTATCAATGAAAAACGGCTGATTGATGCCGGGGATCTGCTTCAGATTGGAGAGACTTTTTTGCATGTGGAGGAGTTAGCGCCGCCTACTGCGGGGGCAGCACTAGCTGATCCTCTCTCTCTGCCGCGAGCGCAATGGGGCAAAGAATTGCTTTGCCGCTGCGATCGAATTATTGATGAAACGCCAGATGTCAAAACCTTCTGTTTTGCGGCAGAACCGCAAATGCTGTTTCATTACAAGCCAGGGCAGTTTGCCACGATCCAGGTAGAAATCGACGGCGAGACTGTGATGCGTCCTTATACGATTTCTTCTTCGCCCAGTCGCCCGTGGCATTTGAGTTTGACGATCAAGCGGGTTCCGGCAAACTCGCCCGATGTACCTGCCGGAAAAGTTTCTAACTGGATGCACGATCATGTGAAGGTGGGCGATCGAATCAAGATTATCGGCGGCGCAATGGGAGAGTTTACCTGCTTGCCGTTACCGCCCAAACTGTTGATGATTTCGGCTGGAAGCGGCATCACTCCGATGATGTCAATGTCCCGCTGGATTCAAGACACGATCGCCCCTTCACAGGTGATTTTTCTGCACAGCGCCCGTACCCCGGATGATATCGTGTTTCGCGCAGAGCTGGAAGAAATGGCGGCGCAAATGCCCAACTTTCAGCTTGCAATTACGCTGACCCAGCAGCCTTTGATGCGCTCTTGGATGGGATTGACGGGAAGAATTTCGCAGTCGCTGCTAAATATGGTCGCGCCCGATTTACTCGATCGCGCGGTGTATGTCTGCGGCTCAGAAGGTTTTATGCAAAGCATTAAAGCCACGCTGGAAGAGATGAACTTCCCGATGCAGTACTACAAACAGGAAAGCTTTGGCGGAAAACCCGCACCCAGAGCGAAACAGAGCGCGCTACCTGCGGCGGCTAGCTCATCCCAGATTGCACTGCCTGCTAGTAACTCACTCGCGATCGCCGCTGCCAAAACCAACGGCAAAGGCACTGCCAAAACCAACGGCAAAAGTAATGGCAAAGCGGCTCCTGCTAAAACTGCACCTGAGCCTGCGTCAAATGGCGCGCTTGCCGTTACCTTTGCGAATTCAAATTCTAGTGTGGCTTGCGACGACAGCATGTCTGTTCTGGAGCTGGCAGAGCAAGAGGGCGTTCCCATTCGGAGCGCTTGTCGAGTGGGTGCTTGTGGTGCCTGTAAGGTGATGGCAAGTCAAGGAAAAGTCCGATACGACAGTCCCCCCAATGCGTTGACCAGTGCTGAACGGCAGGCAGGCTATTTGCTAGCTTGTGTGGCATATCCGGTCGAGCAACTAGTGATTGAAGCCTAGACAGTCAGAGCGTTATAGCAAAGCAGCGCGGTTCCTACAATCTAGGAACCGCGCTGCTTTTTGTTTGTATTGTGCTCCATTAAGATAGTAGATAAATGTTGATACCACAAATAGAAATGGGCTAAGACTTATCCCTCGGATAGGTCTCAACCCATTTAAGATTGTTTGAACATTGCTGGTGATCTA
>JBBSFA010000359.1:0-4517 GCA_038239185.1 Elainellales cyanobacterium
ACCACACCGCCGATCGCAGTCGGGGACACTGCCTCAGTCACCTCATCATCCAGATTCATCTTTCGCGTGGGTTGCGATCGCTCAGCTTCCCCCACAAACTCACTGCCCTCGCCATGTCCCGAAAAATGCACAATCTGCGGATTCAGATCCAGCATCGCCCGCTGCACATCCCTCGGACGCACTGCCCACCGCTGCTGTAGGTCAAACTGCTCCCGGAGTTGCGATCGCCTCAACCCCTCTTCAATGTCTCGCATTTCCTGATCCAGCCGCAGCCGCCCCGTCCCTCGCGGATTCGCAGCCAGAAACAAAATCTTTTTCGCAGAAGCAGAGCTAACCATAGGACATGCAGTGGGGGCAGTTGTCAGTAGTATAGCCTCCAGCGTTTTGCGCCATTTCCAAATGATCGCCAATTTCCATGGAGCGAATTTATCAACTGGCGTTAGTATTATTTAGAACTCGGTCAGACTAGGCTGAGTTGTCGCGGCATTGACCGCTCTAGGGCATGACATCAGTAGACTTAACGTTACATAGACTCGACAGCAATAGACTTCAGCGGACTTTTCGTAAAACGTAGTGATCGGGTGACCGCATCAGCATCGTCCACCCGTTCTAGAAAAGTCAACTTTCAAAGTGATGGCTCAGAGTGGTAGGCATTGATTCTCGATCGCCTCAACTTTGCGCTTGAGTTGAACAGTCCTGAAACGCCACAAGTCTCTGAATGTCGAGCGGTATCAAGATTACAGAATTAATCGATCGAATCAAGTGTCTCCTTGTTCTATGCAAGGGATCTGTTCTATTGAAGGAAAGCGACTCGATAGAACTGAGCTGCACTTGTTTTTAAGTATGTGTTCGCACTGGTGGAGTAGAGAGGAGAACAGTGAATGACCAATTTAGATAGCGCATGGCAGGCTTCAGTCGTACAGTTGGCACAACAGGGCAACCTGAAGGCAATCACTTTTTGGCTAAACCGCTATTTAGTCCCACAGGGCATGTGTGCCCAGCTTATTCCACAACAGCCTGGACTGCTGCTGATCCGCGTGGTCTGCCATCGATTACCCGATGGCGATCGCTTAATTCACTTCATCCGCCAGCGCTTCATAGAGCTGAATGCAGACCCAATTCAGGTGCTACGCATTACAGCGCAGATGGTTGGCTCTCCAGATTTGCTCTGGGAACAGGCAGTCCCAGTCCGGTTTGCGCCACAGGCAACACAGCCCCTCCGCCAGTCCCCTCCGCCAGTCCCGCAGCCCGCGAAACAGACTGCGCCTCCGCCTAACCCACCTGCCAATCGCCCCGCCGCGCCCCAAATCCAATTTGCATCGCGTCCGCTCCCGCGATCGACTCCGGCGGCAGGCTCCTCGATGCGGCGCAAAAAAGTTCGCCGCTACAAGCTGCGGGCAGGCTCCCCGATCGCCAAACTGCGCGTCCAGTTTTACGTCTGGTCAGATGCCACGCTCGATCGACTGTTTGAGCTAAAGGCGCATACCGTTCGGGCAACCCGGCGATCGCAGCGCTGGTTCAACGCTCGTCCGCTGGAAGTGCGGGCGCTCTTGCTGGGCGGTTCGGCAGTCACAGCGATCGCCACAGTCTGTGGAGTCCAAGTGCTAAGCCAATACCTCGGCTCCAATCCAGGTCAGGGAAATGGTGGACTGTGGAGCGCCATGCTGACCACAGAAAGCCCGAAGCCGCCGATCGATCAAGCTGGGATCGTCACCGCCGCGCTAGAACCAGTCCCCGTGATTCGCAAGGCAGTCGCCAATCCGACTGATCCTGCCGTGACTCTCGTTTTCGGCAGCAACGGCGCGATCGGCGGTAGCCAAAGCCTTCCCGCCTTTCAGCAGGCGGATTTGCTGATGACCAACCTAGACAATGCGCCAGCAGACAATCTAGCTCTACCGAAAGGTGCGATCGCGCCCACCGCGACACCTTCTGCCGTTAGCCTGACCACTGCGACTAAACTGGCGATCGGCAAAACCAGCTTGCCCCCCGCTGAACCAGACAGCGAATCATCCCCTGCGGTCACAGATCACGCGAGTGCCACCGACAGCGCTAGTATGCTCGTTAGCTCTGCTAGCTTTCTCAGCAGTCCAGCCGATCCTACCGAAGCAGCCGACCTAACCACACCTCCTGAGTCTCGCAAAGCCACGATCGCGGAGCTGCTAGCTGACGGGGTAGATGTAGTCAATGTGGCATCGAACTCGCTGATTGCCAGCGGCAACTTGGAGCCAACTCTAAGCTCATTGAGCCAAAAGGCAATTTATCCGGTTGGAGCCGGACAAACCCCGCAAGCCGCACGGCATCCGCAAATCTTTGAAGTCAAAGGACAAAAGATTGCGCTGCTAGGATACTCCGACGCAGATGTCGAGGCGGCTCAAACTTCAAGCGCAAATGCCAGCCCTAACAGTCAAAATCTCAATCAGAACCTCAGCAGCCAAGTCGAAACAGATATCAAAGCTATCCGTAACCAAGTCGATTGGGTGATTGTCAGCTATCACTGGAACAAGGCTTTGAGAGCCTACCCAGCAGACTCGCAGCTCAACCTCTCACGCACCGCGATCGACCACGGAGCTGATCTGGTTGTGGGCTATGCGCCACAGCTTACGCAGGGGGCTGAGATCTATCAGGGCAGAGCGATCGTCTATTCGTTGGGCGATGCGATCGAGGAAATTGACAGTGCTGGAATCAAAAACACTGCCGTGCTCAAAGTCACCTTGCTCAACAAGCAAATGCAGCTCGAATTGCTGCCTGTGCAAGTCCAGCAAAACCAGACCGTGCTAGTCGAAGGCGAAGCAGCTACTCGGATCAATTCGTACCTCCAGCAAGCCTCTAGCCTGTTCGATCATCCCTTTCGATCGCCTGTCGAATTAGATGCCCATCTGCGCCTGTCGCTGCCCGTCGCGCCCGACTCGCAGTTGCCCACAGAGCCGTTCCTGAGCTATCCCAAGCCCGACTCGCCCAGATAAGCGCCCAGATAAGCGCTCGGCTAGGTCGCAACATCAATCTCAAAAGGCAGAAGGAATCTTCCATCTGCCTTTTTGGGTTTTAATGAACCTAGCCCTTTATTAGGAAAGCCTGGTGCTTTAATCCCGATGATTACGATCGAACAGCAGCTCTACAAAACCTACACTCTGGCGAACCAGGACGCTTCCTCTCGCTTAGAAGTGATCCCAGAGCGCGGGGGGATTGTCACCCGCTGGCAGGTGCAGGGCAAAGACATTTTCTATCTAGACACCGATCGCCTGACCCATCCCGAACTCTCCGTGCGCGGCGGTATCCCCATCCTGTTTCCGATCTGCGGCAATTTACCCGACAACGCCTACAGCTACGAAGGACAGCCTTACAACCTGAAGCAGCACGGCTTTGCGCGCGATATGCCCTGGCAAGTCACTGACCAACAAGACGGAGAAACGATCGCCCTGACGGTCACATTAGTCAGCACTGAGGAAACTCGCAAAGTCTACCCCTTCAACTTTCAGGTGGACTTTACCTACAAACTCCGGGGAAATGCGCTGATCCTGCACCAGCGCTACACGAATCGATCGCCCGTCCCGATGCCGTTCTCGACCGGACTGCATCCCTACTTTCTCGTCGCTGACAAATCACAGCTCCAATTCGACATTCCCAGCACAGAATTCATCACCAACGAAGCAACCCCCAAAACCCTGCCTTTCACAGGCAGCTTTGATATGAGCTGGGACGAAATCGACGCGCTGTTTCCCAAAGTCTCGCGATCGTCGGCTCAGGTGACGGATCTGACGCAGGGAACCCGCCTGACCTTAACCTATGACCCGCTCTACTCCACAATGGTGTTTTGGACGGTCAAAGGCAAGCCGTTTTACTGCCTGGAGCCGTGGACAGCGCCCCGCAATGCCATGAATACAGGCGAACAGATGATTCATCTGGAAGCCAACGCCAGTCTGGAAATTGAAGTGGGCTTGAGCGTTGATCGCCTGTAAAAAAGAACTGGGAAAGATTGGGTGCAAACGCGATCGTACCTGATCTTTCCTACCGGAGAATTGTCGTCTGCCATACCCGATCCGCGAGGAATTGATTATATTAGGAAAGCTCAACCCTATCGGTCATTGACCCCGAGCGCAGGAGGCCACTTTGTCCTTTTCCACTGACGACTTCGCCAAAGCCCTAGAGCAACATGACTATCAGTTTCAACGGGGTCAGGTTGTGCGGGGCAAAGCGGCAAACTACGAATCTGACGGTGCTTACATCGACATTGGCGGTAAGGCAGCGGCATTTTTGCCCCTAGAGGAAGCCTCGCTGCGGCGCGTGACCAATTTGCAGGAATTTTTGCCCGCTGGAGAAGAGCGAGAATTCCTGATCATCCGCGAACAAGATGCCGATGGACAGGTCACCCTCTCGCTACGACAGCTAGAAATCCGCCAAGCTTGGGAGAATTTGGCTGAGCTACAAGAAAGCAGCCAAACTATCCAGGCGCGAGTCAGCGGCGTAAACAAAGGCGGTGTCACCGTAGACTACCAGGGCATCCGTGGGTTTATTCCCCG
>JBBSFA010000360.1:0-4510 GCA_038239185.1 Elainellales cyanobacterium
CTGCGGTCGCCAGGATTTGCATATCTACCGTGGGCTGAATGCTCAATGTTAAGAAGCTTAAAGGGCGCATCTTCAGCCGAAAGATGTCTTCGCTTAGTTGCTCAACTCGGCTTGGATCAACCAGGGCAGTGATCAGGCGTTGGGGCTGACGCAGATAGTGTTGAATAGGAATAGGCTGCTCTGGAACGATCAGTTCAGCCGACTGAGAGGCAAATAAGCGAATTTCCATACCGATGTGCTTCTAGAGCGATTCATTAAATTTTACAATCTTTCTAAAATTTCTACCTTGACACCCCAGAAGTAGAGTATATAAGACTCGTGTAGGCAAATCTGAATTTGCTTCATTGAACGTTTCAATTGGGCTAAAATCTTCAGCGCGCTTGCTTCTAATCTCTGCTGCTTCTAATTTTTGCTATGACAATTTCGATCGCCCACTTGGGTCCAACTGGAACCTATACTGAAGCCGCTGCCTTGGCATATGCGGCGCACCTGCAAGCCAAGACCCATCAAACGCCAGTTCTGTGCCCTTATCCCAGCATTGTGCAAACGATTCGGGCAGTCGCGACAGGCAAAACTCAACTGGCAGTAGTCCCCGTTGAAAATTCGATCGAAGGCAGCGTGACGGTAACTTTGGATAGCCTTTGGCAGCTCGATCAACTCCAAGTGCAGCAAGCCCTAGTGTTGCCGATCGCTCATGCGCTGCTCTCCCATGCGGAGGCGATCGAAACCATCGAAACTGTTTATTCGCATCCCCAGGCTTTAGCGCAGTGTCAAGTTTGGCTAGAAAAAGTATTACCTTCGGCTCAGCTCATCCCCATGAGTTCCAACACAGAAGCCCTACCGCGCCTCAAAGATACCCTCACTGCGGCTGCCATTTCGGCATTGAGAGCGGCAGAGCTATATCAAATCCCGGTGCTTGCCTATCCGATCAACGATCATCCAGATAACTGCACTCGGTTTTGGGTTCTGGGACTAGCAGCACCCAGCGGTGGAGGCTACACCTCTCTTGCCTTTAGTTTGCCTGCGAACATGCCAGGTGCGCTGGTAAAACTACTGCAAATCTTTGCCGACCGCAACATTAACATGAGCCGAATTGAATCCCGCCCAACCAAGCGATCGCTAGGAGACTACCTTTTCTTCGTTGATCTCGAAGCAGACCTGTACTCTAGTGCCGTTCAATCAGCCCTGACGGAACTCAAACCTTTTACAGAAACCCTAAAGATTCTCGGCGGCTACGATGCGCTATCGATCGGCAACGACTAGGCTTCTGACTTGAAAACATCTTTCAATGCCGCTCTAGCTGCCAAATGATTTCGGGTGGAGGTCAGGATTTCCGATTCCCGCTCTAAGCGTACCGCTGTATCCAGTAGCTCTAGCAAAGCCTGCTGCTCTTGGGGAACCCCTTGCAGATTGCTGGCAACCCAGTAGGACAATTCAACGGGCAGATCTGGAATGTCGCTAGGCAGCTCGATTTCCTGACCCGTTAGCTTCGCAGACAGGTGAACTACGTCCCGCAGCAGTTGATCCACATCGGTTGCCAATCGATCCAAATCCTGTTCAGGAGGATTGTCTGTGATCCACTCCACTAAACCAATGTAATAGGGCTTTTCGCGGACATACTCCAGGACGCGAAACCGCTGTTGCCCAACGGTTTGAATTTTCAGGCGATCGTCTGGCAGCCGGTAGTGCTGAATCACTTCAGCACAGCAGCCCACTTCTGCCACAGTTCCTTTTGCCGGATCGACCATGAGCACCCCAAAGCGACCATCGCTTTGCAAAATGGTGTTCATCATAATCCGGTAGCGAAACTCAAAAACGTGCAGCGGCAGTTGACTCCCTGGAAACAGGACAAGTTCAGGTAGGGGAAACAGGGGAAGTTCTCGGACGGCGACGGAGGAAGAGGAAGAGAAAGCCATGTCAAGTTTTATTCCCGGAAGAAACTGGAAGACTTTGGACTTTAATATTCGGACTGCAATAATCGTTTTGCTAAAAAAAAGAGCAGTCAACCAAAATGGTTAAGCTACTCTTAACAGTTTATCGCATTGCTCTAATCTGCTGGAGCAACTGCGATCGATTTTTCGCGTAGATTTCCCAACCTAGAGCTTCACTTCAATATCAACACCCGCAGGCAAATCGAGCTTCATCAAGGCATCGATCGTTTTAGAAGAAGGCTGGTAGATGTCAATAATGCGGCGATGAGTCCGAGTCTCAAAGTGCTCCCGCGAGTCTTTGTCTACGTGAGGCGATCGCAAGACGCAATAGATGCGGCGTTTAGTTGGGAGTGGAATGGGTCCTACTGCTGTAGCGTTCGTGCGATTGGCGGTATCGACAATCTTCTCGCAGGAGGTATCAAGGAGACGGCGATCGAATGCCTTGAGACGAATCCGAATTTTTTGCTGCTGAATCGTTGCCATTGGAAGTTTAGCTCTAGGTTATCAAGGTTCAGTGGTGGCAGCCTCAAGCCGAGACCTAGACTGCCTACGAAAATTCTACGAATAATTCAAAAGAACCAGCAGCTAGTCACGACTAACTGCTGCTCTTAAGCTGCTCTAAGACCTACTTGAGAATCTTAGAAACTACACCCGCACCGATCGTCCGACCGCCCTCACGGATAGCGAAGCGCATTCCCTGCTCAATCGCGATCGGGTTGATTAGCTTCACGGTCATCTTGATCCGGTCACCCGGCATCACCATTTCAGCCGAGCTACCGTCATCTGCGGTGAAGGACTCGATCGAACCAGTCACATCGGTGGTTCGCACATAGAACTGAGGCTTGTAGCCTGCGAAGAACGGCGTTTTGCGCCCCCCTTCTTTCTCTTGCAGGACATAAACTTCACCTTCAAATTCAGTGTGAGGCTTAATTGTGCCAGGTTTGGCTAGCACCATGCCGCGCTCAATGTCTTCCTTCTTCAGACCCCGAAGCAGCAAGCCTGCGTTATCGCCAGCAAAGCCCTCATCCAAAGTCTTCTTGAACATCTCAATGCCCGTCACAGTCGTGCTGCGGGTGTCGCGGATACCGACCAGCTCAACGGTTTCACTGACCTTAACCTTGCCACGCTCAATCCGACCCGTTGCCACCGTACCCCGACCCGTGATGGTGAAGACATCTTCAACTGCCATCAGGAAAGGCTTGTCTACGTCGCGCTCAGGCGTGGGGATGTAAGAATCTACTGCATCCATCAGATCGTAGATCTTGTCCACCCACTCATTCGCGCCACGCTTGGCTTTGGGATCTTTAACCATGGCTTCCAATGCCATCAGACCAGAACCCCGCACTACAGGAAGATTGTCGCCGTCGAAGTCGTTGTCGCTCAACAGTTCGCGCAACTCCAACTCAACCAATTCCAATAGCTCTTCGTCATCAACTTGGTCGATCTTGTTGAGGAAAACCACAACGCTAGGAACACCAACCTGCCGTGCCAACAGAATGTGCTCTCTGGTTTGGGGCATCGCACCATCGGTTGCCGCAACCACCAAGATTGCGCCGTCCATCTGGGCAGCACCCGTAATCATGTTCTTCACATAGTCAGCGTGACCAGGGCAATCCACGTGGGCATAGTGGCGGCTTTGGGTCTCATATTCGACGTGAGCCGTGTTGATCGTGATCCCCCGTGCTTTTTCTTCAGGCGCGGCATCGATCTCATCGTATTTCCGCGCTTGCGCCTGACCGAGGGCGGATAGCGTCATGGTGATCGCAGCCGTCAGGGTTGTTTTACCGTGGTCAACGTGACCGATCGTACCGATGTTAACGTGGGGTTTTGTCCGTTCAAACTTTGCGCGTGCCATGTATCTCTCTGTTCCTCTCTACTGACTATGCGTTCCCTTTGCTTTTCGCAATGATGGTCTCAGCAACGTTGCGAGGAACCTCGTCATAGTTGCTGAACTCCATAGAAAATATGCCACGACCTTGGGTTTTTGACCGAATGTCTGTTGCATATCCAAACATCTCTGCCAATGGGACTTTAGCCGTCACCTTGGCATTACCTTGATCGGTGTCTTGTCCCTCAATCTGTCCCCGACGGGAGTTGAGGTCACCGATCACGTTGCCGATGAAGTCTTCGGGAACTTCGACTTCAACCTTCATGCTGGGTTCCAACAGAACGGGAGATGCCTTCATCACAGCTTCTTTGACTGCCATTGAACCAGCAATCTTGAAAGCCATTTCAGAAGAGTCTACGTCGTGGAAGGAACCGTCTACCATGGTTACCTTTAGGTCAATTACAGGATAGCCTGCCAGGATGCCCGATTCACAAGCCTCTTTCATGCCTTGCTCTGCCGGTCCAATGTATTCCTTCGGAACCACACCGCCAACAATTTTAGACACAAACTCGAAGCCTGTTCCAGGTTCGCCCGGTTCAACCACAATCACAACGTGACCGTATTGACCTTTACCGCCACTCTGACGAACAAACTTACCTTCAGCCCGAACCTCTTTGCGGATAGTTTCACGGTAGGCAACCTGCGGCGCACCTACGTTCGCTTCCACTTTATATTCGCGCTTCATCCGATC
>JBBSFA010000361.1:0-4508 GCA_038239185.1 Elainellales cyanobacterium
GAGAGTGAAATTCGCATGGGGAAGGCATTGCGCGGCGGTCATCGCGAAAAAGTCTTTCTGATGAGCAAGATTGATGGGCGAACTCAAAAAGCCGCAGCAGAGCAAATTGAAGAATCACTCAGCCGCCTCCAGACTGATCACATTGATCTGCTGCAATTTCACGAAATTGTTCGCCTAGAAGACCCCGATCGCATCTTTGCAGCAAGCGGCGCGATGGCAGCAATGCAGGCGGCGAAGCAGGCAGGAAAAGTTCGCTACATCGGCTTTACAGGACATAAAGACCCGCTGGTTCATCTGAGAATGTTGGAGATTGCTAAGCAACACGATTTCCGATTCGATGCGGTTCAGATGCCACTAAACGTTATGGATGCTCACTTCCGCAGCTTCGAGCATCACGTTTTACCCGTCTTGGTGGAAGCGGGAATTGGTGTATTGGGCATGAAATCAATGGGCGATAAGAATATCCTCAAGAGCAAAACCGCCACGCCGATCGAATGTTTGCACTATGCCATGAATCTGCCGACCTCAACGGTGATTACTGGAATCGACAGTCTAGAGATCCTGGATCAGGCGATCGAAGCCGTTGACACCTTTAAGCCCATGAGCGTTGACCAAGTTGTGGCTCTACTAGCACGAACGGCAAAAGCCGCTGCCACCGGAGAATATGAGCCTTTCAAAACAGACAACCGATTTGACGGCACGGCTCAAAATCCAGAGTGGTTGGGAGAAACAGTGCCTATTTGAAACAGCTTTTGTATCCGCAGATAATGAGTAAAACCTATCGGATTGGATGGGCGATCGCCAATGCGTTGGACTGTTAAATCTGGGTCTACAACTGCTAGATGCGGCTGATGGACAATGATTTGAAATAAGTACCCGATCGGGTACTTATTTCAAATTGTATTGCGCTTCATACTGTAAAAACAACGAATAGAGCAGTAAACACAGGCTGACGTTCTTCAGCATGTGGTGAGAAGGTGAGACGCACCCCCTTAAATTTTTCTAAAGATTTTACTGGAAGCAGTGACCTTAAAATGAATGGATTATAAACACTCGGCTTATTAATATGACGGCAGCGATCCCAGAATTACAAGGCGTTTATCTTAAAGCTATTTCAGCATATAGCCAACGAGGAAACGTGACGGGAATTGATATTGGCTATAAGTATTCTGGTCTTGGCGATCGACGAACAAAACAGATTAGCGTTCGGATTCACGTTGACCGGAAGATTCCAGTGTCAGAATTAGAGGCGGCAGAACTTTTTCCCAAAGAAATTGAGGGCATTCCTGTTGATGTGATTGAAGCAAACTACAAAACCCATGCAGTTGCTACTCCACCCCGTGCCCGCTTATCTGCCGCAGCGACTATTCAGCCTGGCGTTAGCATCGCTCACTTTAAAAGAAGCGCAGGGACGATTGGATTAATTGTGTACGATAATGCTACTCGCCGTCCCTGTCTGTTGAGCAACTGGCATGTCCTAGTTGGCAAGCTTCCTGCCAGGATTGGTGATCCGATTCTGCAACCCGGAGTGAGTGATGGTGGTGAATTGCTTCGACATAAAGTTGCAACGCTAGAGCGATACATTCTGGATCAAAATGGTGATGCTGCGATCGCCAGCCTGACAAACAGCCGCCCTTTCCAACCTAACCAGTTAGAGTCTGGGGTAGTAGTTAGCAGAGCCAGAACACCTCAACTAGGAGAAGTGCTGGAAAAGTCAGGGCGTACCACAGGTATTACTCAGGCTTTAGTCGATGGAATAGGGCGATATTTTGTTCGCTATGGGACTGAACGAGTCGGCATTGATGGGTTTAAGTTGGTTTCAGTTCAGGACGGCAATCCTGGCAATCAAGAGATCAGCGCCAAAGGTGATTCCGGTTCCTGCTGGTATGATCCGGCTTCTGCGGAAGGGGTTGGACTACATTTTGCTGGAGAAACTGATGCCAATCCGCGTGCAGAGTATGCCCTTGCCTGCTTTTTACCGCGAGTCCTGGAAGCTCTCAATGTGTCGTTGGTTCTATTAACGCTGGAACAACCTAATGAAGCGGAGGCTGTTGCAGTCTCTTCAGTAGCAGTCTCTTCAGTAGCCTAATTGGCTAGGAGAAGACGGGTAAAGACAGGCGCGATCGCGTCGGTTTTTTACACAAAGTTTTCACAGGGATGTCAGCCGCAGAGACGCTGTTGACACGTAGGCGATGTTTTTAAAGCCATAAAACCTATGGGAAGAAAAACACGCAGAATAGACCAGGAAATCACACTTAAGGAGGACACTATGCAATCTATTCCCTTTCAATTCAGTCACGGGGGCTACATCAAAGAAGCAAGTGTAACAGATGCCGTAGCTGCAACCGAACTGGAAGCGATCGATGTTGAAACAGATTTTAACTATCTGTTTCCCAGACGTGCGAGAGATCCCAACAGCTTACTGCCAGCGGACAATCCCAAAGAGGTCATTGCTAAGCTCAAAAAACTGGGCGAGGCAATGGTGGATGCGGTTGCAGATGCCAATGATCCACAAGCCACTAACTCAATCATTCCTCCGGTTTACACCTACTGGGGACAATTTATTGACCATGATATTACCGCAAACACCGATCGGACTTCTGAAGACTTAAAAACTGACATCGCGAAAGAAGATTTCACCCCTCTAGCGCCTGACCTTGTGGTTCAGAAGCTCAAAAATCTGCGTCGTCCCACCTTGGATCTGGACAGCGTCTATGGTGATGGACCTACATTAGATCCCAACTTCCCCACGGAAGCCAAGGATTTTTATCAAGTCAATGACCCCGTGAAACTGAAGATTGGTGTCAATGCTGAGAAGAATGTACCTACACCCCCATTCCGGAAAGTTCCCCCAGAAAACGACTTGAACCGCGATCTGCCACGCAAAGGAGAAGCTGGTAAGTCCGACGATCCTAGCAAAGACACCAGCAGAATTGCTGTAATAGGTGACAGCCGTAATGACGAGAACCTGATTGTGGCACAGCTCCACACTGCTTTTCTGCGTCTTCACAATGCAGTTGTAGACTGGGTGCAGCAGCATGAGCCTGAGAATGCTACAGATAATCAAACCCTGTTTATCCGGGCACAGAATCTGGTGCGCTGGCACTACCAATGGCTGGTTGTCAATGATTTCCTCAAAACCATAACGGCGAAAGGCACGGTAGATGACATTCTCAATCACGGGCTGAAAGTCTACAAATTGGGAAATAGACCGATTTTCATGCCGCTGGAATTCTCGGTTGCCGCTTATCGCTTTGGGCACAGCATGGTTCGTGGAGCTTACGACTTCAACCTCAATTTCACAGACAAAGCAACCGATCCAAACTCAGTAACGGACGCAACGTTCGGGTTGATCTTTTCCTTTACGGGTAGAGCCAAGATTGGGGAGCGCGGAGGTCCAGGAGCAAATGACACATTGCCCTTCAACTGGATCATTGATTGGGATCGGTTTATCAGTAAAGACAAGGCTGCGCTGCGACAAAGAAATTCTGCCCGCAAGATTGACACTCACCTTGCACCCCCTCTGGGCACACTGCTGAATGAAGGCGAAAGCGGAGAACAGCCTCCCATTAAAGAACTGCTGAAGCACTTAGCTAAGCGGAACCTGCTGCGCGGATATTTGCTCAGCATTCCAACTGGGCAAAGCATTGCTAAGCGGTTGGGGGTCAAACTGCTTAGCCCAACCGAGTTGAAGCAGGGCAATTCAGATGCGATGAATTACGCGCTTGCCCCTTTCATGGAAAAAACTCCGGCTTGGTACTATATCCTCAAGGAATCTGAAGTCCGCCAGAAAGGGGATAGTTTGGGCGCGGTTGGCAGCCGCATTGTGGCTGAAACCCTGATCGCCTTGCTGGTGTTTGATCCATCCTCCTATCTCCATCAGCACGAGCATGATATGCGCTGGAGACCCGATAACGGGGTCAAACTGCCAAATGGTAGCGCAATCCGCACGATCGGCGATTTGCTTAAGTTTGCTGGCGTTAGACCTTAATCGCTAGTCGATCGCTAGTCTCAGTAAATCGCAAATCGACCTCAATCTCTTCTAAAAAGCAGGTTTCAAAGGCAACTTGTACCTTTGAAACCTGCTTTTTGCGCAATTTCTCAATATCGGTTTTTTTGATCAATGCATGAAAATCTTCCCTGACTCTGTTCTTGCTCCTGATGTATTGGGTGAACCCTTAGAGGATGTTTGAAAAGGGCTTTGTTGCATGATTAAACCCTTATGTAGCAAGAGTTTGGGGCTATGAGCACCTCTGAAAATGGCATTTTTGCTGAATCTCAAGTGCTGAAACCCTTGGTGGTCTTGGCTTATTTATGCAACAACGCCTTTGAAAAGTGATAATTGCTACCCGAACCGCCCCCTAAATCCCGTCATGGGATTCTGTCAATAGAGAGGCACATAACTCCATAGAGGCTGGCAAGCTTGCCTCCAGTTACTTGATAAATTACGAGATCTGAGCGCGTACCTTGAAATTGAAAAAGTTGGCTTTGTTCAGATGGGTTCAATC
>JBBSFA010000362.1:0-4498 GCA_038239185.1 Elainellales cyanobacterium
ACTTTGCTGAGTTCCTGAAAAGCCGGATTGAACCGCTCTATGTGCCCGACTTGCAAGATGCAATGGGCTTCAGCCGCCGCATTAACCAGCGACTCGGCTTCCGCGATCGAAGCGGCGATCGGTTTCTCGATCAGCACATGCACACCCGACTGCAAGCAGGTCATTCCTACAGCATGGTGTAAGCGAGTTGGCACTGCGACGCAGACCGCATCTACATGCGCCAGCAAATCGTGGTAATCCTCAAAAAAACGGGCACGATACTTACTAGCTGTATCTAACCCGCGCTCTACATTAATGTCAGAAATGCCGACCAGCTCTACATCCTTTAGCAGGCTCAGCACCCTGGTATGGTGCTGTCCCATATTTCCGACACCGATCACTCCAATCCGAATTGGTTCAACGGTGTGGCGATGTCCTGGCATCTGCCCAACTAAGTTTTTTTGCACTCCTGCAATCTCCTACACCACGCAAATCAAGTTAAACGGGATCACTGAAACCACCACTCATTCGATCACTGAGATCAATCAAACATTCTAGAGTTGCGCTAACTGGAGCGAAGTTTCCGTAAAGGGAACCCCAATCGGCATCAGCCCCGCAACTTACAAGATGCCCCCAGATAGTATCATGATGATTCTATTTATAAAGAATTTTAAATTTTTGCCTACTGGCTGAATGAATCACCCGCAAGTATTGTCTGAGCTTGCCCTAGCGGTTAATGAGGACTATGTGTCAGTTTTTTCCCCGTCCATTGCTTTTTTACTCACGGTAGAGTAGGAGAGGAAAGGTAAAAAACGGCGCGATCGCCCCCACGTCAACTCTGTGTCCCAGACTAAAGGTTCTCAAAAAACTTTTTGGCAACCCAATCGCTGGAAACATTAATTTGCGCCATCTTGACCTAGGCTAAAGATCAAGTCGGTTGCATTGCTTAATTTCCTCTCTTTGCTCAATTTTTTCCTTTTTTTACTTAATTCCTTCTCTTTATTCGATTTCTTCCAAGAACTTTCTCTCTGAGTTCCATGCCCCTGACAATTCTGGTTGCGGATGACGATTTGGGGACTCGGTTATCCATCAGCGATTACCTGGAAATAGCTGGATACTGGGCACTTACTGCTGAAGATGGCAATAAAGCCTTGGAAATGGTGAGTCAATATAAACCCCATCTCCTGATCACGGATATCACTATGCCGGGGTTAGACGGCTACGAACTAGTGCGGCTAGTTCGTCAGCAGCCACTCCTGCGACTGCTGCCTGTGATTTTTTTGACGGCGCGCGCAAACACAGAAGAACGGATTCGCGGCTATCAGCTTGGCTGCGATCTCTATTTACCTAAGCCGTTTGAACTAGAGGAACTAGGGGCGGTTGTGCGAAACTTGCTAGACCGTTCGCAGCTCATCGAAACCGAATGGCGATCGCGTCTGCCTGCCGAGCGAGAAGTAGCTGTCTCCTCTGACCCAGAACTCCTGCTACGAGTTCCCCATCTGCCTGCATTGGATCTAACCCAGCGGGAGCAAGAGGTGCTAAACGTGCTGACTGAGGGGATTTCCAACGCTCAAATTGGCGAGCGGCTGCATCTGAGTCCTCGCACGGTCGAGAAATATGTCAGCAGCCTGCTTCGCAAAACCGAAACGAATAATCGCGCCGAGCTGTTGCGCTATGCCATGCAGCATGGACTAGTGCAGGGTTAGCTGCCGCGATAAGTGCTGTATGCCCAAGGGGAAACCAACAGCGGGACGTGATAGTGAGCTGCTAGATCGGCAATGCCAAACTGGACTGGAACGCGATCGAGAAACATCGGCTCTGGTAGTTTTTGGGACTGCTGGACAAAATAATCACCGACCTGAAAGACCAGCTCATAAATCCCTGCTTTAAACGCATCGCCAATCAGCAGGGGCGCGTCAGTCCGCCCATCAGCGTTGGTTTGCACCATTTTGAGCAGCCTTTTTTCTCCAGTGATATCGATCGCCCACAGTTCGATCGCCAGCCTAGCCGCCGGACAACCTTGAGCCGTATCAAGCACATGAGTTGTAAGTCTTCCAGGCATAATCGCTACATAGGTGGCTGATAAAGCTGCTGCACAGTTTGGATCACTCGCTCTTTACTGGCGGCTAAATGGCTGCGGATTGCCTCCACCGCCACCGCTTGATCGCGCTGAGCGATCGCCTTAAAAATCTGGTGATGTTCTACACGCAGCTCTAGGACTTTAGAATTTTGGCGAGTGGTTTTCAGGCGCAACAGCGTCATTTTATCGAAGACTTGATTGAGCAGTTCAACCAGCCATTTGTTGCCAGTGCTTGCGGCGATCGTATGGTGAAACTGATAGTCCAGCTCTAAAAGCTGCGTGCTGATTAAATCTGAGGTTGAGCCTATCCCTAATTCCGCTGCCGATCGTTGTATTAGCTCTTCAGCCTGCAAAATTGTGTTTTCCAAAGTCTGGAGCTGGGCGGAGGTGATTCGATCACAGGCTCCTGCTACTGACATTTGCTCTAGCCCAATGCGGCAGTCATAGAGATAGATAGCATCCTCGGCAGAGATAGAGGTAACCCGCAGTCCTTCATTCGTGTCTCCTACAATCAACCCTTCCCGCTGAAGCTGGCGCATCGCTTCCCGGATGGGAGTACGGCTGACCTGAAGCTGCTGCGCGAGTTGCGTTTCTACTAGGCGATCGCCGGGGACTAGCTGCCCCGACAAGATGCTCGTCCGCAGCGCTTGATAGGTTTGTTCATGGAGCGATTTGCTGCGATGAATGGGTTGAGAGGACAGCATGAGCGGGGTAATCCTTCTGACCTTCTTAGCACTATAACCTGAACTTCTGTCGTGCTGAGCATGGGGCGATTTGGTCAGATCCAAATGCCTAACGTTAGAATTCATCTTAGAATCCCTCTTAGGGAAGCTGATCCAGCGAACCAGAAATCTTCTAAGCTCCGTCATTCACGCGCCCAATCTAGATCAATTGCTCTGCTAATTCTCGATCGTCTATGATTCAGCTACTTTGAGGAGACCTCTTTCTATGAATCCAGATACTCTCGTGCAACTGGCTCAAAAAAGTCTGCGTGTCACCATTGGCGCGACCGCAACTTTGCTTGAAACGCTACAAGACCCACAGCAACGGGAAGCGAATTTATCTAGGCTCAAAACTGATTTGAGCCAAATGACAGACGAATGGGAAGTCAAAGGAGAAACAACTGAACGCGAGGCGCGGAGTTTTGTAGACTCCTTGCTCAGCCAAGCCTCCAGTCGCGTCAACACGGCTGTCTCAAATGAACCTCGCACGGTTTCTACGACCGTTTCTACGACTGCCACGCCGATCGCGCCGGATGTGCAGCAGGATTTACAAGAGTTGACGCAGCAAATCGCCGCATTAAGGGCAGAACTGGAAAAGCTGCGAGAGTAATACTTTTGCTTGGAACGCTTAGGATGTTTTACCATCAAAAAAGGCAGCCTAGCTGCCTTTTTTGATGAAAACGAAATTACCGATCGTTCTTCACTCTTAGTCATTCTCCCAGTCTTCTCTACCCAACAAATCGCCGATCCGATCTCTTAATAGATAATCGTTGTTTTCCAAAACAGACTCTACGCAAGACCATTCCCGTGCTGGAATATATTGGCAGAGCACATAAATCGGCTGGTGACGGCTAATTACACCCTTTTGGATGAGCTGACGGGCTTCGTCTTTGATCAAGCTCATGGAATATTGGATAGTTTGAATCATGACTTACTCTCTCGGTTTCGTTTTTTGTAAGGTTTAGCTCTTGTAGCTCAAAAGTCGTTTAAGCAAAAAGTTAGTTTCAGACGATATAAGTCAGCTACATAGCGTAGGGTATGCGCGTTACAGTACGTTGAGTTTGTAACCCGCTATACTGAATGATCTCTATTTTTACGCTATCACAGTTTTGATTATATTAATAAATATTGCGAAGGTTATCAAGCCCTGACAATGTGATATGTTTCAAAATCCTGCGGCTAATTTTTGATAGGCACACAACAATCTGGGGCGCAAACCCTGTCTAGGAATCGATCGCAGCGCAGACCACAAGTAACGCAAGACTATTTCTGATACAAAGCCGTTTTGTGATTCAGTATACAACTGCCTCAGCTTAGTCAAACAGCATACAAATTCTGTAGAACAGAGTAGGCTATGGCGTTTGCAGCGGCTTCGTCAAAGAAAAATCTTCAGTGTTTCTTAATCTTGGCTGTCCTGATTGCCCGTGCAATTTGCACAAAAGCCTTTCAGGCGTTAGCTAGGGTCTGTTTCATAGCAGTCATGTCCGGCAGTCGCCAGCCTAACAACCTATAAAGGAATTATCTTCCGCAACTCAACTACCGCAACAAGGAGAACAAAAAGGCTTATGCCGTGATTGTACTATTGTTTAGTCTTGGTGAGGCAAGATCACTGCGATACAAATTCGATCGCTTGGGGCGATCGCTGCTGGACTAGTTCCGCCGCAAGCTGAATTGCTGCCTTTAAACTGGTCGCGTCGGCAATGCCCCGATCGGCAAT
>JBBSFA010000363.1:0-4495 GCA_038239185.1 Elainellales cyanobacterium
CACAATATCTGGCGGCAACAGCTCTGCCCGATTGGGTCGATCTTGAGTCACCAGCCAGCCTGCGGTTGCACCCGCTGCGCCCCCAATCACCCACTCGCTGTAATGCACTCTAGTCGCGGCGTTGACAATGTGAGTCGCTGCAATCCCCTTCCCGCCAATCAACAGATTGTCTACGCCTTGAGGAATCAGAGCCTCTAGCGGCACTTGAATCGGGCGGATCAGGCTTTCATCTTCGACGGGCGCACTGCTGGCTTCGCCCGTAATCATTGATTTTCGATAGCGGCAGCCATGCATGTCAATACTGTAATGCGTCAGAGCCACGGCTGAAGGGCTAAAGTCGCGTCCGTTCATGTCCAAACGCAGATCAGACTCTTGCAGCATAAATTGGGGCTGCCCATAGGCAGGTCTGCCTAAAATCCGCCGCCCTTCCCGGATATAGGGCATCATGCTCAACCCCGAAAGCGTCCCCATTGGCTCATCGGCTCCCATCAGATAGGTGAGCGGAGAGCTAGGTGTGGCTTGGGTTTGCATCAGCCACTCACCAAACAGCAGGGCATGTTCTTCGGCGTGCCGCAAAGCGCTAGCGGATAGCCCCCCCATCCAGTTTTTGTGCTGCCCAGAATCGGCAATCCGTTTCTCGTTTAGAATCAGCGGGGGGTCCATGAAACCCCAATCGTTGCCTCTATTCCAGTTGATCATGGAAATATCCCCCGCAGACGGTGCGCCTTGACGCGGATCATCCTGCTGGGTGCTGACAATGCGGCGATACTTGAAGAGACTGGCTCCGTCGAACATCGGAAAGCCTGCTAGGTTGTAATCTAGCTGGTGTTCTCCCCTAGGATAGTCGGGCTGAATTTGCCCTAGAGCACTGCGGCTGTAGCCCCGATCGTCCAGAATTGCCATGGCAAAAGGAAACGTGAATGCCTGCGTACAGTCTGGATTATCGTGCCGCGAAGCATACAGTTCGCTGGTTGTAGTCCGCGCCTCTGAGCCAAGCCGATAGGGAATACCAGCCCAGCCGACCACTTCTGCGGTATCGGTGGCATCCACCACGATCATCCGCTTGCCGCGCGGGGGTTGGAGCCGGATTGGGACTTTGGTAAAGACTGGATCGGATGACCAGGAATACCAGGCGGGTAATTCCTGGGACGGGCGACCTTTGGGCGTGTAGGCAGGATTGCGGGGCGATCGCGCCACTGCATAGACGGCGGTAATTTCTTTCCCCGTTGGATCAAATTCTGCCCCCTTAAACGCTGTCCCAGTCTGCCAACGACTCCCCGGTGCTTTTTGAGCCGCGATTCTCAAGATCTGATCGGAGGCGCTTGCGCCTGCTTTGGGCGGGAAACACAGCGTCCCAACCCAGCAGCTATTGATGTCACCCACGCGATCGGTGGACGGTAATCCTGTCCAGGCTGGCAGGGCGATCGGCTGATCCCGAACGAGCTGCTTAAAGGCTGTCCAGCTTGGCGAGAAACTGCCGCTGGCTCGCATCGACACAGACTCATCCAGGGCAGACACGCCTTGACTGCTGATTTGTCCCCCCAGCCAGGGAGACACCTCGATCAAGCAAGTTTTTGCGCCCGATTGCATCGCCTGCGAGGCGGCGGATATGCCGCCCAAAGTCCCGCCTACAACCACAACTTCGCATTCCCAGATCTGCTTAGGGCTAGGTAAGGGTGAAAGCTGGGGTCTACCGCTGAGGCGGTTCGCCAGTTTGTCAAACGTGGTGGCATCCAGCGCTTTCGCCATTTCAGTCACGATCGAACTGCCAGAGGACATGGGCGTAACGGTGCCGCCCCATGAGTAGTACTGCACAGCTCCCAACAGACCGCTGGCGCTGACCGGAATCAGTAATCCCAGAACCACTAATTGATTGAGCTGACGGGAGGACAACGGCGGATTCACTACAGAAAAACTCGCTAACGATAGGGAAACAGTCGACGAGAGACTTGAGGGGAAAGTTTTAGCGGCGCTTTGCGGCAGCATCGCCAATCGCAGCATCGCCAATCTAAAGGCTACTTATAGCGGAAAAAATGCTTTCAGGAAAGTTTAGGACTTAAATATTACATAAAAAATCACGAGTCGATCGAAGGGTTGGCTCAAAATGGGTACTTTAGAGTAAAACAAGTTCGATGAATCTACTTAACTGTCTACTTAACTGAATCTACTGAGTTGCCATGTCGATCGCCCTTCAACCCGAATCTTCCCTAGAACAGCAAACGCAATCTTTGCTGGAAAAACTTTGTGATCCTGAATTCTGGCGCGAACTGAATCCCGGCTTATCGGTGCTGAAATTCCAGACCGCAGAGCCGATCGCCCTCGATCCAGAGGAGCTAGATCAGCAGCTAGCCGAGCTGAACCACGAAGGCTATTTTCAGCTCAACGCCGTTTTGCCAGAGATCGATATGTTTCGGATGGCGATCGGCGTTGAGGCACTGGTGGAGCAAGATCTGCCGCCCGTATTTGCCTTTGTTTACGATGACTACTGGCAGACCTTTCAGCGCGTCTCGCCCTTGCTGACGGCAATTTTGGGCGAAGATTATCAGCACTTGCCCGCCTTCTGGACTTGGTTTATTCCGCCCAGCGATGACTATGCCGGATGGTCGCCCCACCGCGATCGGATCACGAATACGCTGCGATCGGACGGGATGCCCAACGTGGTCACGGTTTGGATTCCCCTCACGGATGCCGTGCCGCTGAACGGCTGTATGTACATGCTGCCTGCCCACCTTGATCCCAACTACCCCGATCGACTGGAAGATGGTCGCGTTGCCAATCCGCAAGACATCCGGGCATTAGCTGCTCCAGCAGGCTCAGTCTTGGGCTGGAATCATGCGGTCTTGCATTGGGGCGGTCGCAGCAGCCACAAAGCCGATTTGCCCCGAATCAGTATGGCCTTTGAGTTTCAAAGCCAAGATCTGCCGCCCTATCAATCGCCGCTGTTTTCTGCCAAAGTGTTGCCCTCTTGGGCGCAACGGCTGAGCCTGATTGGCAGGCAGATTAGTCAATATCAGCACATGTATCAGCTCCCGGAAGAGTGGGCAGCGATCGCGCAAGCCTTGCAGGAGATGCAATAGGAGCCGTATCTCTAATTTAGAATTTCTCCCACCTGAAGCCTAGTCCCATTCACAAAATCCCAGCCAGATTGCGATCGCTTCCCAGCCAACTGCACTTCTCGCAGCAGCAAAATGCCTTCGCCCGTCTGCACAACGGCTCCCTGATTTTTCAGCAGTCCTATGACTGTTCCGGCGGGTGCGATCGAAGAATCCATTGTCAACCATTCCTGTTCCAAGGCAGCAAACTCCGAAGGCAGAGAAACCGAACCGATCGGCAAAGTCGCCGTTAGCTTCAGCGAATTGCCCCGGAAAGTCGTGACGCAGTTGGGATAAAAGCCTCGGATCTGGTTATGGAGAGCGATCGCGGGTTTTGACCAATCGATCTGATAGTCGGCTTTTTGAATCAGCGGCGCATAGGTCGCTTCCTCGTTGGCTTGGGCGATCGGTTGCAGGGTTCTCTTGTCCAGACCCAGCAGCGTTTCCACCAGCAGATCTGCCGCAGAGGTCGAAAGCGTTTTCGCCAGATCCAGGGCATTGTCCAACAGGGCGATCGGCGTGACAGACTTCAGCAACATCGCCCCAGTATCCATGCCTGCATCCATCAGCATGGTCGTAATGCCAGTCTCCGATTCTCCGTGGTAAAGGCTCCACTGAATCGGCGCGGCTCCCCGATACTGCGGCAGCAGCGAACCATGCGCGTTGATGCAGCCCAAGCGGGGCATATCCAAGATTTCTTGCGACAGAATTTGTCCATACGCCACGACGACAAAAGCATCAGCTTGAGTCTCGCGCAGATTTGCCAGCACTTCCTCGTCTTTCTTGATCCGACGCGGTTGCCAAACTGGAATTTGATGCGCGATCGCCACCTGCTTCACCGGAGAAGGCATCACCTCATTACCTCGCCCTCGCCGTTTATCTGGCTGCGTCACCCCTGCCACGACCTCAAACGCCTCATGCCGGATCAGACGCTCTAGGCTAGGGACAGCAAACTGAGGAGTTCCGAGGAAAACAAGGCGCATAGAAGTAGGTCAGCGAATCGCTAGAGGGGAATACAGCATGGGATGACAATACAGCCACCCGAAGCTTGTAGGGTTTGGGCAGCAGCTTTACAGTCTTTGAAGCGACTCGGAGCTAGCTGTAGGGCTGCCCACAGATCCTGAGTGAGCAAAATTTGTTTCACGTAGTCTGAACAGGAGTCCTTGCCATGCAGCAGGCGGTGCGGACAGGAAAAGCCTTTGCGAGGGGAAAGGTGCTTTTGGTAGAGATTGAGAGATGCGATCGCGGTTCGAGTGGTAAGAGAGTCGATTGCAGCGGCTGACATAAGTGCGATGAGAAAAGACAACTCCTTGTTTTTAGCGTGACTCAAGCGGTTAGTCGTCTATCGAATGGGCTAACGCTCATGGCTCGATCGCGATCTCAATCCGGCGATTTCGCTGGCG
>JBBSFA010000364.1:0-4493 GCA_038239185.1 Elainellales cyanobacterium
ACCATGAGCTGAACCTGGAAGAATTTATTCGGCAGTCTGAACGCTACCAAGGACTTGACCAGGATGGACTGAACCAGGTCTATAAATTCTTTCTCTACAACAATGTCTCTGGCGGCGTATTTCTCACCCATCCGTTCACGGTGGAGCGGGTGCAATTTCTCCGCAGTTGGGCAACTTCCAGCGAGTTTCAGCAAATCCGCGCGGGGAACTATCGCCGCACTGGAGCCGGAGCGGTCAATGTCCCGTCAAATGCTGCGCCCGCCAATCCCACTTCAGAATCCCCCTCTCCTGAAGAAGTCGATCGCCTGCGCCAAGAATTAGAAGATCTGCAACGGCAAATCGACGAAATCCGCCGATCGCAGGAGTAGAGCTAGTTTGATTACAAAGTCTGTAATCAAACTAGCTCTAGATATATAGCGTCAGTCAACAATGCAAAAATTCATGGACGCTATGAGTAGCGTTTGTAAAATTTGCCGTTGAGACAATCGATCGCGATCGCGCCTGCGTCAAATCGCTTAATGCCCCGCCCTGTATAGGCTTCAGCCAATTGACCTATCTCTAGACCCTCTACCCCTTGCTTGCTCCTTAGCCTCGCAAAATAGCCTAGCCTTTTCAGCAAATCACGCAGACATTTTTACGCGCTCCGGATTCACTCAAGCTCATCAAGAAACACAAAGTATAAGCGGTTGCACAAAACATTACTGGTAACTCCGCTTATATCCATTTCTTGAGGGTGTTAGCCAATGAACCGCGCAATCAATCCGTTAGATGATCTCACTTTAATTCAACGCTTTGTTGAGGGGAAAGCTTCTCTAGAATGCAACCCCAATCTACGGGTTGAATCTACCCAAGACACCATCAGGCTTTCGACTAAAAAAGGCGCATTTTTGGCAGCAGTCAAGCTAGCGATCAACATCCAATCGGCTTTTGTCCGCCAAGAATCACAATACTGGGAAGTGATTAGCCAAATTCTGGTCGAACATAGCTTCATGCCGACGGGTGTCACTGAGCAAGGCTTGATGCGCTACGAACACCATGCTATCCCATCAGGCTATGAAATGAAGTATACCGAAGCGCGATCGCTATGGAAAGCTTGGCGGACACAACCGCAACAGCGATCGGCTCAGCCTGTACAAAATCTATTGATCCATACGCCCAAAGGGTGGCAATCTGTTCAAGCGATCAGCATCAGCCAAGAGCTGCTATTTGTCGAAACTTTGGCAGACGGGCAAGCCGAGGAGCTGATGTTCCACAGCAGCGATCGCTTAGTCTGGTTAAGCCCAGTCGAGGAGCAACCCAAGACGCAAATTTTTGCCCACGCCTCTCTAACCGAACAACCTTCAGAAGCAGTGTCTGACTCGTTGCAAATTCTCAGCAAACTCATCCAGATGCAGGATGGAAAGCTGTATGTCCAGACAGCTCAAGGCAAAGTAGTGATCGAAGGATCTGATTTAAGAGTTCATCTACAAGCTGATACAGCGAAGGCAGAAAGAATGCAGCCGATCCGGTCTTCTGCATTAATCTGATGACTAAAAAACCCATGCCTTGTTGACATGGGTGAGGTTTTATTGAACAGGAATGGATACTTGCCAACGCCAGTTGATCGCGCCAGGTACTCTAGGTCTATAGACTGCTCTTGATACTGTTCCATAACTTTCCCCAACCTGCTGATAACGCCAGTTTAGAGCATAAGGCTTCCGATCGATCGGAACGGGACGGCTAGGACGGTTAATCAATTCGCCGCGATAGATGAGCTGCATGGTCGTGACTCCAGTTAAATCAATGAAGAACTAAGATTTGGAACAGGCGATCGAGTATCAATCTTGCGAGTATCAGTTTTGCAAGTATCAGTCTTAAATCAGCACCCAGTAGCAAACAAGTGTGCCATTTTCCATAATCCACTTAGCAGCTAAGTTACGCTTTTTAGAGGATTCTAAGATGGGTTGCGAACTAGCTTCGTTTGGTTCTGTTTTGCGAGCTTGAACAGTTAAGGTATACATGAGATTGCTCCATTGAAAATTAAGTAAATATTGACTGAGATGCTTACAAATACGATCGATCGATAGATTATATGCAATTCAGCTTTGTAAGCATCTCAGCGCTTTAAAGAGCGGTGCTATTGTACCAGGCTGAAATCTGCGGTCGAGAAGCTGTTCAAGTTGTTGATGCCAGTTTGACCCAACTGATTGTCCAAATTGCCTAGAACGCTGATTCTGCCGCCAGTTCCCAGATTTTCTGAGTAGACAAGCCGCTCTTTTTGCAACGTCGTGTTGAAGTAGACAAACACCCCTTTATCAGCCGTGACTTTGGCGTTATCCGCGATCGCTTTTGCTGCGCCTGCTGCTGCGGCAAACGGAGTCGTTAAGACAATCACATTACCGTCCTCGATTTGGGCAGCGCTGCCCTTCTGGAACTTGATCGAGTTAATGCCCAAATCGCTGCTGTCGAGGACAAACTGATCAGTTCCAATCTGATAGTCCTGGATTGAGTCCGCTTTGCCAAAGACCTGAATGCCATTAGCAGCCGTGACAGGGGTTCCCGTGAACGGAGTGCCTGCGAAGAGGAAGCGATCGGCTCCGCCATTTCCAGTCAGCGTATCGACTTCGTCGTCGCCCGGATTGCCGCCGACTAGCGTATCTGCGCCAGAACCGCCGACCAGCGTATCTACACCTACACCGCCTTTAATTTCTAGCGGAGTGCTAGTGCCGCTGCCGTCGAAGCTATCGTTGCCTTCGCCGCCGTCAAAGGCAACCAAAGTCACGGCTGTTCCGGTTAGATCGCTGACTTTGAAAATGTCGTCGCCCACTTCACCGTTGACATCAAACTTCTCAGCCGTATCGACTGTGAGCTTAAAAGGCACCAGGTTAACGCGATCGAAAATTGCTTTGTCACCGCTTGCCACTAGCGTAAAGCTATCGCCCTGCGTCACAGAGCCATCGACTTCGATCGTGTCAAAGCCGTCGCCGCCGATCATGCGATCGTTGCCGTCGCCGTCGTCCCATGCCAGCGTATCGTTGCCGCTACCGCCATTCATGAAATCGTCGCCTTTGTTGCCTTCCAGGGCATCGTCGCCGCTGCCTCCAAACAGAGAGTCATTGCCCAAGCCGCCGTCCAAGCTGTCGTTGCCAGACCCACCGAACAGGTGGTCATTGCCTTCATCGCCGTTGAGCGTATCGTCGCCGCTGTTACCGAACAAGAAGTCTTTGTCTTTGCCGCCATTTAGCGTGTCATTTCCAGAACCGCCAAATAAGAAATCGTTGCCAGCCAGTGCGTTCAGAATGTCATTACCGCCGTAACCAAACAATCTGCCATCACCGTTACCGCCAGTGATCACATCGTTCTTTTTGGTGCCTTTACGAATCGTTGTTTTCTTTTTCATGATGGGTTTCTCCTGTGGGATCTAAGTAATGTTTGAGCTTTTACAGAACTGGATGAAAGGGTGGAACGAGTGGAGTTGCTGTGAGTTGAACTCTTTGCGTTTCTCTCTTTCCCTCATGCCATCAACAATAGAGGCTCCTCTAAGCTGAGTCAGCCTGATAAAGTCAGCAGGTTTTGAGCGCGATCGACCTGCCTAAGCGGAGAAAGTCAGAAAAAGTCAGATCAGACCCAAGCTGGTAGTCGCATACTGCGCCGGGAATAACTAAACCAGGTGATTCACTGAAAAAAGCTCATGAAACAGCAACACAGCCTCTCTGCTTGGGTCGATCGCACGACGGGCAAGCCCATCAAAATTGGCGGCTATCTTTCCTCAAAGGGCAAAAAACCGCCCAAGTCCCAGAAATACCAAGCCGATCGCTTCCAAACAGAGGATCTACCGCCGCGAGTCGATCTGCGCCCCCATCTCACCCAGGTTGAAAATCAGTCTGAGGTGAGTAGCTGCACCGCCAACGCGATGGCTGGCGCTTACGAGTATTTGGCAAAGCGGGCGTTAGGCGAAGCGGGCGATGTCAGCCGTTTGTTTATCTACTACAACGCGCGCGAGTATGATGGCGGCGTGACAGGGGATACAGGCTGCACGATCGCCGCTGCGATTCAAGTTTTACAAGAGCTGGGCGCTTGCAATGAGCTGACTTGGGCTTATAACGAGGCTCGGATTAATCATCGTCCGTTGCCAGATGCCTATGATGAAGCGCTCAATTTTTTGATCGAAGAAGCGCATGAGATTGAGGTTGATCTGGATGCCATGAAACACTGCCTCGCAGAAGGCTTCCCGTTTGCCTTTGGCTTAACGCTGTTTGCCTCCTTCGATCGCGCTGGCAAACGCGGCTTAGTCCCCATGCCCGATCCAGAAGGCGAAGACGGACGCGAAGAACATGGCGATCACGCGATGCTTTGTGTCGGCTATTCTGATCAGTCGCAAGCCTTTATCGTGCGAAACTCCTGGGGCGAAGAGTGGGGCGATCGCGGCTATTGCTATATTCCCTATGACTATTTGGCGAATCCAGAGTACTGCGATGAATGCTGGGCAATTCGGGCAATCAGCGATTTAGACT
>JBBSFA010000365.1:0-4491 GCA_038239185.1 Elainellales cyanobacterium
AGAACGGGGTTGTTCTTAGTCCGGCGACCGAGGATTTGAATCACTCGTTCGATTTCTTTCTGGCGACCCACTACTGGATCTAGTTTGCCTTCGGCTGCCATTTGCGTCAGGTTAGAGCCAAATTCGTCCAGCGTTGGAGTTTTGGTACGACCCTGGCTGCCGCCTGCGGAGACTTCAGCAGTTTCGCCCAACATTCGGATCACCTGAGTGCGAACCTTAGAAAGGTCAACGCCCAAGTTTTCTAACACTCGTGCAGCGACTCCTTCACCCTCGCGGATCAAGCCAAGCAGTAGATGCTCAGTTCCGATATAGTTGTGCCCAAGCTGACGAGCTTCCTCTAAGGAGAGTTCAAGAACGCGCTTGGCGCGGGGCGTAAAGGGAATTTCAACGGCGACAAAGCCAGACCCTCGACCGATAATTTTCTCGACTTCAATCCGGGCATCTTTGAGATTGACACCCATTGATTTCAGCACTTTGGCGGCGACGCCGGTCCCTTCTCCAATCAGACCCAGAAGGATCTGCTCTGTTCCCACAAAGTTGTGCCCAAGACGACGTGCCTCCTCTTGAGCAAGCATAATCACCTTAATGGCTTTTTCTGTGAAGCGTTCAAACATGGCGTTCCTTACCACTTGGCGAACCGTATGCTGATTTTAGCATAGGAAAATCGTCCTACTGTTATGGGCGAACAGCAGGTTTAAGGTGGTAATAACCGAAGGTTAGCCGAATTTTTTGGGAAAGGCTTTGAATTGTGCGATCGCTAGGGATCAAATAGAAAGGGTTCAGCCTTTTCTTGCCGGGGAGAATTAACTTGACTCCCAACCGAAAATTTTTACGCCAAACGCGGGGCGATGTCAAGAAAAAGCATTAAAAATTTAGATTATTAAATTTGCTGGCGCAAATTCAAGATCACTCCACTGCCAACCCGATCGCCCCAGCCGTGCTCCAATTTCCTGCCTCCACTGCTGCAAGGTCGGCGGAAACTCCGGGCGCTGCAAGCCTTTCTTCCACA
The DNA here is from genome assembly GCA_038239185.1 of Elainellales cyanobacterium. Taxonomy (GTDB): domain Bacteria; phylum Cyanobacteriota; class Cyanobacteriia; order Elainellales; family Elainellaceae; genus FACHB-886. Next base: position 1,010 of record JBBSFA010000365.1, read on the forward strand.
AAATTAGCGCATCTTCGCCATCAGCATAGTATTTGCGTCGTTTGCCAACTTCCTGAAAGTCAAACCGCTTGTACAGCCCGATCGCCGCCTGATTAGAAGGTCGCACTTCTAGCGTTGCCCATTCTAGACCGCGCTTCCAGGCAGAAGTCAGCAGCATCCACAGAATCGCCTGCCCTAATCCTTGCCGCTGATAAAGGGGGTCGATCGCCAAAACTGTAATATGCGCTTCTTCTAAAATCGCCCAAAGGCAGGCAATGCCGAGCATTTCTTTGGGCTTTTCTGCCTCGATTCGTTGCAGCATTAGCAGGTCGCTATTGGGGCTATCTAGCTCTCTGTGATAGCCGTCTTCAGTCCAAAGTCCGCCAAGGCAGCGTCGATCGAGGGCAACCGCTTCAGGAAGTAAGGCTGCGGTTAAGGGCGCGATCGCAAGAAATTTCACAAAAGCCTTAAAAAATCAATTCTGTATGAACAGCTCACAATTGTACACTAGTGATAAGTGCTTGCTTCCTGTAAGCGAACTGGCGCTTGAGTCGTTCCCCTTTGCTTGCGCTTAAAACAGAATTTTGAATCAGAATTTTGCCTGTGGAACCCCCACCATAGAGCCAAATGGGAACGCCAAAGTAACGCTTGGAAGTAACGCTTGGAAAAAGCTGACAGAAAAGGCTAAACAAGGACAACGAATTCTAATGGTATCAACTCCCGCTTTGGAGGTGGTGAACTCAGGTCGCCAGTATCTCCCCGCTTCGATGACCGAAAATCTTTCACCCAACCAATCTTTGCTGCCCCTGACGGCAAAGGTCAATGACCAAGACTTTTTGGAGATTGGCGGCTGTGATATTCCGGGACTAGTCGCTCAGTTTGGCTCGCCGCTCTATATCTTGGATGAAGAAACGCTGCGAATCGCCTGCCGCCAATATCAGAACGCTTTTGCGACACACTACCCCGGCGAATCGCTGGTAATTTATGCCTCCAAAGCCTGGAACTGCACGGCAGTTTGCGCGATCGTCGCCAGTGAAGGATTGGGAATTGACGTGGTATCGGGCGGTGAGCTATATACGGCACTGCAAGCCGGGATGAATCCGACTGGGATTTACTTCCACGGCAATAACAAGTCTGTGGCTGAGCTGCAAATGGCGATCGACCACAACTGTACGATCGTCGTTGACAACTGGCATGAGCTAAAAATGCTGGCATCATTGGCATCCAACAATGCGCCGACTCGGATCATGCTGCGCCTGACACCGGGACTGGACTGCCACACACACGAATATATCCGCACGGGCGGGCTAGACAGTAAGTTTGGCTTCGATCTGCAACAGGTCGATCAAGTCTATACCTTCATCAGCCAGCAGCCAGCCTTGGAGTGCATTGGGCTACATGCTCATATCGGCTCCCAAATTTTTGAGCTGGAGCCGCATCATGATTTGGGTGCGATTTTAGTTCAGTGGTTTACCAAAGCAGAGCAGCATGGGTTGCCCGTCAAGGAATTGGATGTCGGCGGCGGCTTGGGCATTCGCTACACTGAAGCGGACGACCCCCCAACGATCGACGAATGGGTGAAAACCGTTTGTCAAGGCATTGTGCAAGCCTGCGAGAGTCAGCAGATTCCGTTTCCCAGACTAATCGCTGAACCGGGGCGATCGCTGATCGGCTCTGCCTGCGTCACTGCCTACACAATGGGCAGCCAAAAAACCGTTCCGGGGCTGAGCAGCTATGTGACGGTCGATGGCGGCATGTCGGACAATCCGCGCCCTATCACCTATGAGTCAGTGTATCGAGCAGCGATCGCCAATCGCATGTCAGATGTGGCAACCGAAACGGTGACGATCGCGGGGAAACACTGCGAATCAGGCGATATTGTGATTAAGAATGCTCAGCTTCCCCCAACGGTTGCTGGCGATATCCTGGTGGTAATGGCGACAGGCGCGTATAACTACAGCATGGCATCTAACTACAATCGGCTGGCTCGTCCGGCTGCGGTGTTGGTCAATCAGGGTGAAGCGAGTCTGATTTTGCAGCGTGAGACTTACGCGGATTTGATCCGACAGGATCGGTTACCTGAACGGCTTGTCCCGAAGGCTGCAAAATAGCTTGTTGCATCACGCTTGGATGAAGGGTGATGCAATTTGAGTGCTAAGCGCCAAATGCTAAGCTCCCAAATGCTAAGTTCTAAGTGCTAGGGTTTAAGTCTCAAGGCTGAACCCTCATTCCACGGCTTTTTTGCAACCTGCTGCTCAGACGCAACACACAAACGATGTTTTTTGTCTGTTACTCTTCCCGACCCTCTTCTCCAACATCAATCCGATGGGATCTCTGTTGAATCAGTGGCTGACAAACCTTGGCTGGACATGGTCTTTGCTATGGCAAGCCATCGATGTCGGATTGGTTCTGCTGCTGACTTATATGATCCTGGTGATCATTGGGGAACGGCGAACGCTCTGGATGGTGCGGGGATTGATTGTCCTGATGCTGCTGGCGGCTTTCAGCAGTGGGCTACATCTCCGACTGCTGAGCTTTGTGCTGGAAAAGTTGGTGATCGGCTCTGCGGTGGCAATGGCGCTGATTTTGCAGTCAGAATTTCGGCGGCTGCTGGAGCAGTTGGGGCGCGGCGAGGTGATGCATCTGCTCCGCCCCACCACAGAATCGATTCCGAAGCCAGACAGCGTGACGGACGAGATTGTGGATGCGGTGAAGGAGCTTTCGCAGAATCGAACCGGGGCTTTGCTGATCCTGGAAACCGATCGCCCGATCGATGAGCAGCGTGACTTTTCGGTTCCCGGAGTGCGGCTGAACGCGGAAATCTCGAAGGAGCTGCTGCAAACGATTTTCCAAACTTCAACGCTGCTGCATGATGGGGCGGTGTTTATTCGCGGGTCGCGGGTGATTGCCGCAGGCGTGATTTTGCCGCTTTCGGAGCGCACGGCTTCGCGCCAGCTTGGAACGCGCCACCGGGCGGCGATGGGCATTACGGAGCGGCTGGAAAATTGCCTTTGCATTGTAGTTTCTGAAGAAACTGGATCGATTTCGCTGGCGGAACGGGGAACCTTAAATCGTCCCCTGACGAGCAGTAAACTAAGGGAGTTACTCCATGAGCGCTTCGCGCAGTCAGGCGATCGCGAACCCGTTGCGCCTTTGCGAAATTTGGGGCGACAACTCCGTAGTAGAGTGAAAGCGCTATTTCTGCGTCCTTCTCGCTCAAAATCATCGGCTTCACGGGAGAAAAAATGACCGCTAATCCTTCTGTCCTATTGCGAGAGTTGCCTGCTGACTTGAAACGCGATCGCTTGCCGAGACATGTGGCAGTGATTATGGATGGCAATGGTCGCTGGGCAAAACGGCAAGGGCTGCCGCGCCTAATTGGGCATCAGCGGGGGGTTGATTCGCTGAAAGACATCCTACGGTGCTGCAAAGATTGGGGGGTTGGGGCGCTGACCGCCTATGCTTTTTCAACAGAAAACTGGGGTCGTCCGCTGGAAGAAGTC